>NZ_VYQA01000009.1:0-211639 GCF_008710165.1 Sphingobium limneticum
CTGCGCCTCATAGCGCCCGAGGCCGGTCAAAAACGACCGGATTCTGGAAGGTTACCTCCCAGAATGACTGACGCCTTGGGCTAGAAAACGGCGAAAGCGAGGCCAATGGCCGGCTCTGCCAACCCTTTTTCCGCAGCCTGCTAAACAGTCACGCCTTGCATCTCCGCGACCAGCAGCGCCATCAATTCCGTGGTGGGCAGTGCGCGTGCCAGAGGCGCGCCCTGTCCCGCCCATTGCGCGCCATAACCGCCTTCGCCAGCAGCCTTGGCCGCTTGATGGAGCGCCTTCCCGGCATCATAGGCGATCGGATAGTCGGGGGAGGGCAGGCCCATCTGCATCCCCCATCGGGTAAAGCTGTTGGACAGGCAGCGTGCCGGACGCCCGGATATGGCCCGCGTCAGCATGGTGCGATGCGCCGCCGGACTGAACAATGCCGCGCGATAGGCCTCGTCGGCGCTGCTTTCCGGGCAACCGATGAAGGCCGTGCCCAATTGCGCCGCCACCGCGCCCAGATCCAGTGCGGCCCTGATGCCTTGTCCATCCATGATCCCGCCCGCCGCGATAACAGGCAGGCCGGCCTGCGCCACCAGCAAGCGGGTCAGCGGCAAGACCCCCAACTGCGCATCCGGCGCATCGGGATCGAACATGCCGCGATGGCCGCCAGCCTCTATCCCTTGCGCCACCACGGCGTCGATCCCGGCAGCCTTGGCCGCCAGCGCCTCGTCCAAATTGGTCGCGCTGGCGAGCAGCAGGCACCCCGCCGCCTTCAGTGCAGCGATCCGATCCGCATCGGGCAGGCCGAAATGAAAACTGACAACCGCCGGCCGTGCCGCGACCAGCATCTGTAGCATCGCATCATCTTCGGCAAAGCTGCGATAGATTTCCCGCAGCGCCGTGGGCGGCGTCGCGCCGTAACGGGCAAAGACGGGCGCCAGCGCTTCCAGCCAACGCCTCTCGGTTTCAGGCTGCGGTCGGGCAGGGGCATGGACGAACAGATTGACGTTGAACGGCCGACCGGTCAGCGATCGCACTGCGTCGATCGTCCCGCGCGCGCCATCCGCATCCACAGCGCCGACCCCGATCGACCCCAATCCCCCCGCCTGGCTCACGGCCGCTGCCATGGCGGGCGTCGATACGCCGGCCATCGGCGCCTGAATGATGGGGTGGATGAGGCCAAGGCGATCGAGTGTCATGCTCCTTATGTGGGCGCGCCTGGCCCAAAGGAAAAGGCCCAGCCGCATCGCTGCGACCGGGCCTTCCCGAAAGTCAGGGCTGAAAGGATCAGCTGCTGTAATACATGTCGAATTCGACCGGCGAAGGCGCCATTTCCCAACGGTACACTTCGGGCCACTTCAGTTCGATATAGGATTCGATCTGGTCCTTGGTGAACACGTCGCCCTTCAGCAGGAAGTCGTGATCGGCTTCCAGGCTGTTGAGCGCTTCACGCAGCGAGGCGCAAACGGTCGGCACCTGGCTCAGCTCTTCCGGCGGCAGATCGTACAGGTTCTTGTCCATCGCGGCACCCGGATGGATCTTGTTCTCGATCCCGTCCAGACCCGCCATCAGCAGCGCCGAATAGCAGAGATAGGGGTTGGCCATCGCGTCGGGGAAACGGAACTCGACGCGCTTCGCCTTGGCACCCGCGCCATAGGGGATGCGGCACGATGCCGAACGGTTGCGGGCCGAATAGGCCAGCAGAACCGGTGCTTCGAAGCCGGGCACCAGACGCTTGTAGCTGTTGGTGGTCGGGTTGGTGAAGGCGTTCAGGGCCTTGGCATGCTTGATGACGCCACCGATGAAGTAGAGGCACATATCGGACAGGCCGGCATAGCCTTCACCCGCGAACAGCGGCTTGCCACCGTCCCAGATCGAGATATGCGTGTGCATGCCCGAACCATTGTCCTGCGCGATCGGCTTGGGCATGAAGGTTGCCGACTTGCCATAGGCCTGGGCGACGTTCCACACGACATATTTATAAACCTGCATGCGGTCCGCGGTCTGAACCAGCGTGCCGAAGGTCAGGCCCAGTTCGTGCTGCGCAGCGGCGACTTCATGGTGATGCTTGTCGCAGGGCAGGCCCATTTCCAGCATGGTGCTGACCATTTCGGCGCGGATGTCGGTGGCCGGATCGACCGGCGCGACGGGGAAGTAACCACCCTTGGCGCGCGGACGGTGGCCCAGGTTGCCGCCTTCATATTCCTTGCCGGTGTTGGTCGGCAGTTCGATATCGTCGATCTTGTAATAGCTCTGCGAATAGTCGTTTTCGAAACGCACATCGTCGAACATGAAGAATTCGGCTTCCGGGCCGACATAGACGGTGTCGCCGAAACCGGCCGACTTCACGAACGCTTCGGCGCGCTTGGCGGTCGAGCGCGGATCACGGGTGTAGAGTTCGCCGGTGTCGGGCTCCACGATGTCGCAGATCAGGATCAGCATGGGTGTGGCGCTGAACGGATCGACATAGACGGCGTCTAGATCGGGCTTCAGGATCATGTCCGATTCGTTGATCGTCTTCCAGCCCTCGATCGAGGAACCGTCGAACATCAGGCCCTGGGTCAGTTCATCCTCGCCCAGCACCGAAGCGACCATGGTCAGGTGCTGCCACTTGCCCTTGGGATCGGTGAAGCGGACATCGACCCATTCGATCTCCTTTTCTTCGATCATCTTCAGGATGTCTTTAGGCGTGTTAGCCATGTGAACTTGCCCTTCTTTTAAAATACCCCCCCGAAGGGGTAGGTTGATATGCGTTCGCCAACGCTCCTGGAGGTGTCCCCCCTTCAAGCCGGCGAAAACCCGTTGAAAATCAGATGGCGTCGCTGTCCCGCTCGCCGGTGCGGATGCGCACGGCGCCCTCGATCGCCGAGATGAAGATCTTGCCGTCGCCGATCCGGCCGGTCTGCGCGGCCGAGCTGATCGCTTCGACCACCCGTTCGGCCAGCGCGTCGTCGACGACGACTTCCAGCTTCACCTTTGGCAGGAAATCGACGACATATTCGGCGCCGCGATAGAGTTCGGTATGGCCCTTCTGCCGGCCGAAACCCTTGGCTTCGGTGACGGTGATGCCGGACACGCCCACTTCGTGCAGCGCTTCCTTCACCTCGTCCAGCTTGAACGGCTTGATGATCGCTTCGATCTTTTTCATCACTCGTTATCCCAACCCATGACGCACGTTCCGGGTGCGGGCGCGACCCGCATCCATCTCTTCTTCAAGGAACGATCGTCATGCCCCCCAAAGGCAGGCGCCGTTCCCATTACCAATCAATTACCGTGCCAAATGGCGAATCGCTAGGAATGCTTTCGGCGATGCAGCAATCTTTGTCCATATTGCCCGTATTCTGGGCAATATCATGACGCTATGCCTGTTTTTTGGGCAGCAATCCGACGATCAAAGCGCATAAGGCGGGCAGTCGAAACCGGCCGGGCTCTTGGTGAAGATTTCACAGCCGGTTTCGGTGATGCCGATACTATGTTCGAACTGGGCGGACAGGGTACGATCGCGGGTCACGGCGGTCCAGCCATCGTCCAGCATCTTCACGCCGGGCTTGCCGATGTTGATCATGGGTTCGATGGTGAAGAACATGCCGGGGCGCAATTCGGGGCCGGTGCCGGGGCGGCCGATATGCACGACCTCCGGACTGTCATGGAAGACCTGACCCAGGCCATGGCCGCAAAAGTCGCGCACCACGCCATAGCGATGCTTTTCGGCATGGCGCTGGATGACATAGCCGATATCGCCCAGATGATTGCCGGGCTTGGCCTGCTCGATCCCCAGCATCAGGCACTCATAGGTGACTTCGACCAACCGCCGCGCCTTGATCGGCGCATCGCCGACGATGAACATGCGACTGGTATCGCCATGCCAGCCATCGACCAGCGGCGTGACGTCGATATTCAGGATATCGCCATCCTTGAGCTTATAGTCCCCCGGTATGCCATGGCAGATGACATTGTTGAGCGAGATGCAGCAGCTATGGGTATAGCCGCGATAGCCCAGCGTCGCCGGCACCCCGCCGCCATCCAGCGACATGCGGCGGACGATGTCGTCCAGTTCGCCTGTGGTCACGCCCACAACGACATGCGGCACCAGCGCGTCCAATATCTCGGCGGCCAGCCGCCCGGCCTTGCGCATGCCGGCAAAACCGGATTCGTCATAGAGCTTGATCGCGGTGGAGCGGGTGGTCGGCGTATCGGCCGTCATCGTCATATATTCGGTCATGGCCCATTTATAGGCGCACCGACCGGATAATGCGAGAGGGCGGCTAGGCAGGATCGGCGGGGCAGGCTATGGGCAGGCCATGGCCGATCCCACCCGCATCTGGACCGCTGCGCTGATTGTCATCGGCGACGAAATTCTCTCTGGACGGACCCAGGACAAGAATGTGAGTCAGATTGCGGTCTGGCTTGGCGTTCAGGGCATCCGCATGTGCGAAGTGCGCGTGGTACCGGACGATCAGGACGCGATAATCGAGGCGGTGAACACGCTGCGGGCTCGCAACGACTATCTCTTCACGACTGGCGGCATCGGCCCCACGCATGACGATATCACGGTCGATGCGATCGCGGCGGCGCTGGGTGTGGGCGTGGACATCCACGAAGGCGCGCGCGCGATCCTGTCGCGCTATTATGAAACGCGCGGTGGCCTGACCGAAGCGCGCCTGCGCATGGCGCGCGTGCCGGCCGGCGCCGACCTTATCGAAAACCGCATGTCGGGCGCGCCGGGTATCCGCCACGGCAATATCTTCATCATGGCCGGCGTGCCTTCCATCACCGCCGGCATGCTCGACAGCCTGACCGGCAAGCTGGAAGGCGGTCTGCCGCTTCAGTCGGCGACGATCGGTTGCTGGGTGGCGGAAAGCGAGATTGCCGATCTGCTGGCCGCCACGGAGCGCGCGCATGTGGGGTGCCAGATCGGCAGCTATCCCTTCTTCCGCGAAGGTCGCACGGGGGCCAATTTCGTGATTCGCTCGACGGATGCCGCCACGCTGGACGCCTGCACCGCCGACCTCAGCGCCGCGCTGGAGCGTGGCGGCTTGGCCGTAACGGCGGGCGGTATCTGATCGAGCCTTTTATTTAGTCGCGCTCGCCAGATAGGCGATGAGGTTGGCCCGATCGGCGGCATTGGGCAGGCCGGCAAAGGCCATGCGATTGCCCGGCACGAATCCGCTCGGCTTGGTCAGGAACGCGTCCAGGCTTTTGGCGTCCCATCGGATCTTCGCTTTCTGCATCGCCGGGGAATAGGCGAACCCTGCCGTTGTCCCGGATGTTCGGCCGAATAGGCCAGCGAGCGAAGGCCCGATCTTCTTCGGTCCCGGCTTTACATCATGGCACAGGGCGCACCGTGCGAACACGCTCTTCCCCTTGGCCGCGTCACCGGTCTGCGCCATTGCGGGCATGGCAGTGCCGCAAAGGGCCGTCAGGATGAAAATTCTGGAAACGGATGCAACGGAAACCATCAAGCCTACCCCTAATCTCTTATCGCGCGGCGAGGGCTTCATCCGTCTGCCGCGATGCCGCTTTATGGCAGCGTGTCTGAATGGAGGTTTAAGCGGCTGGAGATCAACCGCATATTCCACCCACAGGTCACAAAAAGACCGGTCTAGTTTCGATAGTGCGGCGATCGGAAAGGGTGGTGGACACACTTGGGCTCGAACCAAGGACCCGCTGATTAAGAGTCAGCTGCTCTACCAACTGAGCTATGTGTCCATGCTGGGGCAATTATGCGCTCCGGCGTGGCGGGCTGTTAGCAGTCGCTTGCGATTCTGCAAACAGTAAATTGCTTTGTGACAGAAATTTTTCACGCCGCACTGATTTAGCGCCAGTTTCCCGTACCCGCACGTCGCTTTCCTGCACGGTCGATCGCCATGATGATGCCCACGCACAACATCACGGTCAGCATGGACGATCCGCCATAGGACATGAAGGGCAGGGGGATGCCGACCACCGGCGCCAGACCCATGACCATCATCAGGTTGATGGCGACATAGAAAAACACTGTCGTGGTCAGGCCTGCCGCCGCCATGCGTGCAAACTTATCCTGCGTCCGCATGGATACCCGGATGCCCCAGCGGAACAGCAGCATGAAGGCCAGGATCAGCAATGTGCCGCCCAGCAGACCCCATTCCTCCGCCATGGTCGCGAAGACGAAGTCGGTATGGCCTTCGGGCAGATAGTCCAGATGGCTTTGCGAGCCTTTCAGGAAACCCTTGCCCCAGATACCGCCCGAACCGATCGCGATCTTCGACTGGCTGATATGATAGCCGGCACCCAGCGGATCGCTCTCGGGATCGAGGAAGATCAGCACGCGGTTCTTCTGATAGTCGTGCAGGAAGCTGAAGGCGATCGGTACCAGCGCCGCGCCCGCCAGCCCCGTGCCGACGAACAGGCGCATCGGCAGGCCGGCCAGGAACATCACGGTCACGCCTCCCGCCGCAATCATGGTGGCGGTGCCGAGGTCGGGCTGTACCAGCACCAGCATGAACGGCACGCCGATCAGCACCAGCGCCGGCCAGATCGCGTTCCAGCGCCGTATCTCACCCACGGGCAGCATCGCATAGAAGCGCGCGACCGTCAGCACGATGATAGGCTTCATGAACTCGGACGGCTGCAACTGCATGAAGCCAAGGTTGATCCAGCGCTGGCTGCCGCCCGCAACGCCGCCGATCAATTCCACCAAAAACAGCGCGACCAGCACCGCGCCATAAGCGGGAAAGGCGAAGCGGGCGAAGATTTCGACGGGAATGCGGCTGAGCGCCAGTGCCATGCCGGAAAATATGCAGAAGCGCACCGCCTGATTGACGGCCCATGGGAAGATGCTGCCGCTCGCCGCGCTGTAGAGGACGACCGTGCCGAAACCGGCGATCACCAGCAGCAGCGCCAATATACGCCACGGAAATTCGGTGAGGGGCTTTGGAACGATGCTCATGGCGCGACCGGGCTGTTGGCGGCCGGGGGAACATCATCTTCCTCCGCCGGGGAGGGGGGGGCTGAGGATGGCACTGCTGGCGCCGATGCGTTGCCGCTGGCGGCATTCATCCCATTGTCCGCTGGTGGCGGTACTTCGCCCTTCTCGATCGCCTTGGCTATGCGGAAAGACGCCATCTGTCGCGCCTGCCGCTCAGTCGGCGTACCACCCCAGCCTTTTTCCAGCGTTTCCAGCTTCTCCATCGCCTTGGCCGGATCGAACAGATAGGACAGCGTATCGCTGGCGATCATCGGCGCGTCCTCATTGCGGATCATATGGCCGCCATGCTCGATGATGCAGGCAATGGCATAGCGCGGATTGTCGAACGGCGCGAAACCCTGAAACAGGGCATGATCGCGCAGCTTGAACGCCAGCGAGCTGTTGCCACGCACGCCGCCGGCGCGCTCCGCCATGGTGATGCGGCGGACCTGCGCGGTGCCGGTCTTGCCGGCGATCATCACGCCTGGAATGGAACTGCGCGCCGCGCCGCCGGTGCCGCCGCCATTGACCACCGCATTCATGGCATCGCGGATAACGACCAGATGCTCCTCGCTCGCCCCGACAGACGCCGGATCGGGTCGTGGGGCACCGAAAATGAAATTGGGCATCAGCTGCCTGCCGGTCGCAAGCCGCGCCGCCATCACGGCCATCTGTAGCGGGTTGATCAACATATAGCCCTGACCGATGGTAGCATTAACCGTGTCGTAGACTTGCCATTTCTGGTTATATTTCCGTTCCTTCCATGCCGGGTCTGGCACGGTGCCATAACTTTGGCTGGGAAAGGGCAGGTCGAATTTCTGGCCCATGCCGACGCGTCGCGCCATGCTGGCGATCCGGTCCATGCCGATACGCTGGGCCATCTGATAGAAATAGATGTCGCAACTCTGGGCGATCGCACCGCGCATGTTGAGCGGTCCATGGCCACGCCGTTTGTGGCAATGGAACAGAGTGTTGCCGACGCGAATGGCACCGGGGCAATTGATCGTTTCCTGCGGGCCGATCCCCGCCTCCAGCAGCGCCAGCGCCACCATGGGCTTCACCGTCGAACCGGGCGGATAAAGCCCCTGCAACGTCTTGTTGCGCAGGGGAACATGATCGTCCTTCGACAGCATCTCATATTCCAGATGGCTGATACCATC
Source organism: Sphingobium limneticum (assembly GCF_008710165.1). NCBI lineage: Bacteria > Pseudomonadati > Pseudomonadota > Alphaproteobacteria > Sphingomonadales > Sphingobiaceae > Sphingobium > Sphingobium limneticum. The sequence continues at coordinate 8,101 of NZ_VYQA01000009.1, forward strand.
GGAGAAACTGTTCGGATCGAAGCTGGGCATGGACGCCAGCGCCAGTACGTCGCCATTGTGGCAGTCGATCACCACCACCGACCCGCTCTGGGTGGCTAGACGCCGTCCGGCAAATTCCTGCAGGCCCGCGTCGATCGTCAATTTGATCGTGCGCCCCGGCGTGTCGGTGCGGGTCGTCAATTCCTGGACGATCTTGCCGCGTGCCGTCACCTCGACCCGCTTGGCGCCGGGTTTGCCGGTCAGATGGCGATCGAACGCCTTTTCCAGCCCGTCCTTGCCGACCTTGAAGCCCGGCGTGATCAGCAACGGATCGCGCCGCGCTTTATAATCTTCCGCCGTCGCCGGGCCGACATAGCCCAGCAAATGGCCGACCGTCGCACCGGCCGGATAATGACGCGAGAAGCCCTGGCTCGGTGCGACGCCCGGCAAGTCGGGCAGGCGCACGCTGATCGCGGCATATTGATCGTAGGTCAGCTTGTCGGCGACCTGCACCGGGCGGAAACCGGCGGATTTTTCCAGATCCTCGCGAATGCGATCGACATCGTCCGGCTCCAGCTTGAGCAACTGGGCCAGATGGGTGATCGTCGCCTCCGCATCCACGATGCGCTGCGGGATCAGATCGACTCGGAAATCCGTGCGATTATTCGCCAGCGGCCGCCCGTTACGATCAATGATCCAACCCCGGCGCGGCGGTATCAGCGTCAGGTTCACGCGATTGCTCTCCGAAAGGAGGCTGTATTTCTCATTCTGGACGACGCTGATCCAGGCCATACGCCCGACCAGCACGGCGCCGATCGCCCCCTGCAATCCCCCCACCACCATCGCGCGGCGCGAGAAGGTGAAGGATTGGGTAGCTTCGGTGACGATCTTGCGCTTGGGGAACGGGAATTTCATGCCATCACGCGCCAGCGGTCGATCCACGCGCATTGGCGGACGATGAAAGGAAACAGCAATATCGTCCAGACCATTTGCGGCGCGACCAGGAAAAGCGTCACATTACCTCCACCCGTGATCTGTGCGAAAAACAGGCCACCGGAGATGCAGAAGATAATGGCGAGGGTGGCAATTAGCCAGTCCTGACGATAGCCGCGCCAAACCATCCGCTGTTCGATCGCATCGATGCCGATCAGCGCCACGGTCCACAGGAACATGGCCGACCCGACCGGCTGGCCGCTCATGACATCGTCGAACAGGCCGAGCGGCAAGCCGATCCAGGCGCGCCACAAGTCCGGCCGCAACAACCGCCAGGCGAGCAGCAGCAGCAGGCCGAAGGGCGGCATGATCGGTGATTGGGCGATGACGGGCAATGCCGTCAGGAAGGATCCCAGCATCACGGTGATGACCGGCGTGCCCGCCAACCGGAAGCGGGAAGGATGCCGCCCCAGCCGTGGTACATGGTACAGATGCGGATCGATCATGGCTGGGCGACGTTGCCGGCCGCAGGTTCATCCGCCACGCCGGGTGCTGCCGGACCAGTGCGGGTCACCGCATCTTCGAAGGCGCGCTCGACCACCACCGCATCGACGCGGGCGGGATTCGCCAGCGGCACCGCATAAGCGATTTCGCCCTGCGCGCGAACAACGACTGCGACAGGTATATTGGGTTGATAGACGCCGCCGATGCCGGACGTCACCAGCAGGTCGCCGGGCTTGAACGGGTTGCGACCGGCCGTCAGCGCGCGGACCTCCACCGATCCGTCGCCAAGGCCGGTCGAAATGGCGGGGATGCTGTCATTGGCGCGGCGGACCGGCACGATGTTGCTCGTGTCCGTAATCAACAGCACTTCGGAACTGTTGGGCGTGGTGATGTGGATGCGGCCGATCAACCCTTCGGGCGCGCGCACCGGCATGCCGGGTCGAACGCCTTGCCACCGCCCGGCGTTGAGCCGCGCGAAGCGACGCGCGCTGGTGGCGGACGAAGCGATCAGGCGTGCGGTCAGCACCTCGCTGGCATCGGAATCGACCAACCTGAGCAACTTCTTCAGCCGCACATTTTCCTGCGCGACGGCCTTCGCCTCGATGATGCGGTTGCGGTCTGCCTCGACCTGTCGGCGCAGCGCGACATTCTGCGAACCGGCGCGCCAATAGGCGGCCAGCACTTCGTCCACCGACCCGACGCCGCTCACCATACCCTTCAGGGTGTTGGAAACGGGACGACTGACTTCGGACGTGGCAATGCGAATGGCGGCGAAGCCGGTGGGATCGAAGATCGCGACCACCACCAGCAGCAGACCAAGGGCTGCACCGACGACCGCCACGACATAGCTGGCGAAGAGGCTATATTGCGCCTTCCGGTTGATACCGGGGCGTCGGCTGGCTGGCCGCGCCATCTAATCGTCCTTCTCGATCAGGCGGTTTGCAGCACGCCCCGGAAGATCGGGTCTTCCATAGCGCGGCCGGTGCCAATGGCCACGCAGGTCAGCGGGTCTTCCGCGATGGTGACGGGCAGGCCCGTTTCGTCGCGCAGCTCGTCATCCAGCCCCTTGAGCAGCGCGCCGCCGCCGGTCAGAACGATGCCCTGATCGACGATATCGGCGGCCAGTTCAGGCGCGGTGTTTTCCAGTGCGATCCGGACACCTTCGACGATGGTGCTGATCGGCTCAGCCAGCGCATCGGCGATCTGGCCCTGATTGATGCTGATTTCCTTGGGAACGCCGTTCACCAGGTCGCGACCCTTGATGTGGATCGTTTCGCCCACGCCGTCTTCGGGCGGCTGGGCGACGCCGAACTGCTTCTTGATCCGTTCGGCCGTGGCTTCGCCGATCAGCAGATTGTGATGGCGGCGCACGAAGGACACGATCGCTTCGTCCATCTTGTCGCCGCCGACGCGGACCGAGGTGGTGTAAGCGAGGCCACGCAGAGAGAGTACGGCGACTTCGGTCGTGCCGCCACCGATATCGACGACCATCGAGCCGATCGGCTCGGTCACGGGCATGTCGGCGCCGATCGCGGCGGCCATCGGTTCTTCGATCAGGAACACCTGGCTGGCGCCGGCATTGCTGGCGGCGTCGCGGATGGCGCGGCGTTCGACGCTGGTCGAACCCGACGGCACGCAGATCACGATTTCAGGCGCGCGCCAGGGGCTATGCTTGCCGCCATGCACCTTGGTGATGAAATGCTTGATCATCTGTTCGGCGACGTCGATGTCGGCAATCACGCCATCGCGCAGCGGGCGAATGGCTTCGATCGAATCCGGGGTCTTGCCCATCATCAGCTTGGCATCGACGCCCACGGCCTTCACCCGCTTCACGCCGTTCAGCGTCTCGACCGCCACCACCGACGGTTCGTTCAGCACGATGCCGCGACCGCGCACATACACCACCGTATTGGCGGTGCCGAGGTCGATGGCCATATCCTGCGAGGAGAATTTGAAGAGACGCGAGAAGATCGACATGCCTTATCCTGTATCGCCCGCCGTCCCCGCGACGCGACAAGGGGACCGGTCGGAAAGCTGTTTCTGCTCCTGCCGTTAACCTCAGCTTCCTTGCGCTTTGCAGTGCAAAAAATTTCAGGTCGCGGCTCGCGGAAAGCGCTCGCTTGGGCTAGTCCCTAATCAATGTCAATACGCCGTCTACCCGAACATCTGGTCAATCGTATCGCTGCCGGTGAAGTGGTCGAAAGACCCGCCAGCGCGCTGAAAGAGATCGTCGAAAACGCTTTGGACGCTGGCGCGACTCGCATCGCGATCCGCCTGTCCAATGGCGGGCTGGACCGGATCGAGGTCAGCGACGATGGCTGCGGCATGGATTCGGCCGACATGGCGCTGGCGCTGGAGCGTCATGCCACGTCGAAGCTGCCCGACGATGCCATTGAAAATGTGGCCACTTTGGGTTTCCGGGGGGAGGCGCTGCCCTCCATCGCCAGCGTTGCGCGCCTGTCGATCGACAGTCGGCCGCGTGGCGCCGATGGCTGGAACCGCACCGTAGACAATGGGCAACTGATATCCGAGGGACCGGCGGCACTCCCGCCCGGCACCCGCGTCACGGTCGAACAGCTGTTCGGCAAGGTGCCGGCGCGGCGCAAATTCCTGCGCACGGCCAAGGCCGAATATGCCGCCTGCATCGACATCATCCGCCGTCTCGCAATGGCACATCCCGCCGTCGCTTTTTCGGTCGAACATGATGGCCGGCGCGTGCTGGGCGTGCAGGGGGGTGAAGCGCGGGAGGAGCGGGTGGCTGCGCTGACCGATCGTGCATTGGCCGACAATCATGTCATCGTCAGCCTAGAGCGGGAAGGGGTGCAACTGTCCGGCGTCGCATCGTTGCCCACATACAATCGCGGCGTGGGCGATCATCAATATCTGTTCGTCAATGGCCGCCCGGTGCGCGACCGGTTGCTGATCGGGGCGCTGCGGGGCGCCTATGCCGACATGCTGGCGCGCGATCGCCATCCGGTGGTCGCCCTGTTCCTGGATGTCCCGCCGCTGGAGGTGGACGTCAACGTCCATCCCGCCAAGACCGAAGTGCGCTTTCGCGACCCGGCGCTGATCCGTGGCATGATCGTGTCCGGCCTGCGCCGTGCGCTGGATGCCGAAGGCTTCCGGGCTGTCCAGAATGCCGACCCCGCAGCCTTGTCCGCCTGGAAGCCGGAGCCGATTTCGCCGACGCCGATCGGGTCGATGCCGATCTTCGAGGCGGCGGGCGCTGTGCCGCCTCCCAGCTATAATCAGTTCACCCCATCCGCCGCCTTCGCCGATCGCCGAAGCTCGTTCATCACGCCTCCGCCGCAGGCCCGCGCCGAACCCGCCGCTGCGCCTGCCCCGGAAGGTCGCAGTTTCCCGCTCGGCGTCGCGCGCGGACAGGTGGCGCGCACCTATATCGTCGCGGAAGCCGAGGATGGCCTCGTCATCGTCGACCAGCATGCCGCGCATGAAAGGCTGACGCTGGAGCGGATGCGCCGCGCGATGGAGGGGCAGGGTGTAGCGTCCCAGGCTTTGCTGCTGCCCGAAGTGGTCGAACTGGAGGAAACCGCCTGCGACCGGTTGGAGGCGCGGATCGCCGAACTCAAGGAATTCGGCCTCGACCTCGAACGGTTCGGCCCTTCGGCAATGCTGGTTCGGTCCGTCCCAGCGATGTTGGGCCAGGCTGACGTGCAAGGCATGGTCACGGATCTGGCCGACGATCTGGCCGCCTATGACAGTGCCCTGTCGTTGAAGGAGCGCCTTGACCTCGTCGCGGCCACCATGGCCTGCCACGGCTCGGTCCGCGCTGGCCGGGTGCTGAGCGTCGCGGAAATGAACGCGCTGCTGCGGGAGATGGAAGTCACGCCCCGGTCCGGCCAATGCAATCATGGGCGGCCGACCTGGGTGAAGCTAGATCACAATTCCATTGAGAAGCTTTTTGGCAGAAAATAGAATGAGTTAGATGTGTGTATTGGGTCGGAAATCTATAGCTGACACATCTGTGATTGGAATTCGGCGTCGCGAACGGTGGCGAGCCATCGGTTGTGAGGGTATTGAGGTATATATGCAGCCTGTAGGTAACGAAAAATCCCGTATCTGTCTGAATTTCGCTGTGGACGGTCTTACTGCCTATTGCAATCGAGAGGCGTTGATCGATCTACGCGATCAATTGGACTGGCTAATTTCGTCGCCGCAGGAAGACCATTATCATTGACATGTCCTTATGGCTCTGGAAAATGATGCCAGCAAGTTTGAAGGGCAGAGGCCCCGCAATGCCGGTGTGCGGTTCTCCGAAGGCGTCGAGAAAATGAAAGACGCCGATCTCATCGGTGGGGAATGCGTTGATTTGACTTTCATGGTCGCGACCGAAGCCGACCTCGACGCCATTCAGGCTCAACAAGAACCGGGTTTTGAGTTCAGCAGCGAACCTTTAGAACCAGACGTTTGAAGGTTCTTAGACGCTCCTTGCCGCACATGGGACAAGCTTGGTGAAGCTGGGCCATGGCGATATCGAGAAGCTGTTCGGGCGAAAATAGCTCGGTTCAGGCTGGCCGGGTCCGCCACATGGCGATCGGAATCATGGTCAAGACCGGGTTGTCGTCCTGATTGAAAATCGTCACCTTGTTGCGGACGATCCCCATTTCCGGGCGGCTTTGCGACGCTTTCTTGTCGATCACCTCGCTTCGCCCGCGCAGCGTGTCGCCAGGGCGAACGGGGCGGAGCCAGCGTAGTTCGTCCACGCCCATCGCGCCCAGGCTGGCCGCCTGACGGCCCGGATGCGCCTGCATTTCGGCGACGAACATCTTCATGAACAAAGCCGTCGTATGCCAGCCGCTCGCGGAGATCGTGCCGAAATGGGTGGTCGCGGCGGCTTCATCCGACAAGTGGAAGGGTTGCGGATCGAATTCGGCAGCGAAAGCGACCGTTTCATCGCGCGAGACGGTGAGCGGCCCGAAATCGAAACCATCGCCGATCGCGAGATCCTCGAAATAGACAATGTCTTCCATGCTCATCCGTCTCCACTTGCAACGGATGCGTTTCTAGGCCTGCTTTCCGTTTACGTCAATGTCAGGCGATGCTGATCGACGGTTGGCCACGCGGTACCGTCAGACTGGCGCGGGTACTGATCGCACCGCCCGGCTCCGACACCTGATCCATCACGCGGAAGCGCGTCGTCCACGCGTCCGGCGTCACTTCGCAGACAAGATAGCCGCGCTGGTCGTTGATGAATTTCAGCTCCGGGCTGTTCTTCATCATGATCTCGCTGCCCGGCCGCACGTCCGATCCGTCGCCGCCCGAGGAGATGGAGGTCGACACGAATTCCACGGCGACGGGCTTGCCATCGCTTTCCAGCAGGCCGGCGAAATTCTGATGCTCGTCACCGGTCAGCACGACGACATTGTCGAGCCCACGCATCTTGCCTAGCAATCGGTTACGCTGCGCCGCATAGGCGGCCCAGGTGTCGATATTGTAGATTTTCTGCGTCTCGTCGGCATAGCGGCGCCGGTCGAGTGACATCATCATCACCTGCTGCGCGACGCAGTTCCACTTGGCCTGCCCGCGGGTCATGTTGCGAACCAGCCAGCTTTCTTCCTCCGGCGACACGACCTGCGCCTTGGGATCGTCGATATCCTTGCACCAGGGCTTGAACCCGTCGCCGCAGGGCTGGTCCGTGCGGAAGGAGCGGGTGTCGAGAAAGTCGATCGAGAGCAGGTCGCCATAGCGCGCCTCCCGATACATGTCGGTGATGATGCCATTGCGCGGGATCATCGCCGCGCGCACCGGCATATATTCATACCAGGCCTGCAAACCAGCCTGACGACGCAGGCGGAAGATTTCCGGTGGCGCCTCGCCCTTGCCGTCGAAATCGCCGACCCAATTATTCTGGATCTCATGGTCGTCGAATGTTGGGAACCATGTGTGGCGGGCGCGCGCGGCCTGCAAATCATAGTCGCTCAGATATTGGGCGTAACGCAGGCGATAGTCGGCGACGTCGATGCAATCCTGCCCGATATGCTGGCGTACTTGCGGCGCGGGCAGGCCGTCCTTGTCATAATTCGGCCCGCGCTTCTTATATTCGTAGATGAAGTCGCCATAATGATAGACGAAGGCCAGATCATCCTCGCGCGCCAGATGGCGATAGGCGGTGAACAGCCCATCCTCATAATTCTGGCACCCCGCGACGCCGAATTTCAGCGCCTTTGGGCTGGCCGATGCCAAGGGCAACGTTCGCGCCCGGCCGCGCGAAGACTGGTCGCCGCCCAGCGTAAACCGATACCAATAGGGGCGATCGGGTTGCAGGCCCGCGACCTCGACATGGACGCTATGGCCCAGTTCGGGCCGCGCGATCGCTTCGCCCGACGCGACTATGGTCTTGAAACGGTCGTCGCTGGCCACTTCCCATTTTACCGGCAGCGGCACGGTGGGCATACCGCCATGCGGCTCGAAGGGCTTGGGCGCCAGCTTGGTCCAGATGACGAAGCCGTCCGGCGCCGGATCGCCCGACGTCACGCCCAACGAAAAGGGGTAGCCGGCAAACCAGCTTTGCGCCTTCACGATGGCGGGCACACCCGCCAGCGGAGTGATGGTGGCGGCGGACAATATCTGGCGACGGGTCAGCATGGGGCAGTCCTTAGCGGGCGAGAAGGCCGGACAGGGCAGCGGCATCGCCATCCGACGCGCGCGGCGTCACGCCGATCAGGCGGGCGAGCAGCGGATAGACATCGACGTTGGCAAAGCCGTTCGCCGGCGCCTTCGCGCCCTTTGCAAAAGCCGGGCCGTTCGCGATGAACAGCGCCTGCATTTCGGGCGCTCGGTCGTCCCAGCCATGGTTGCCGCCGGTGATTGTGCCCTTGGGCTTGCTCGGCAGGATTTCCCAGCCGGTGTCCGCCAGGCAGAAATAGGGCGGGATGCGGCGATGCGTGCCATAATGGAAGCGCGCCGGTATCTCGCCTTTGCGCCAGCATTGCATATGCGGCGTGGCCTTGAGCAGCGCGGCCTCCAGCGCCTTTTCATGACCGGGTATGGCGGCCAGGCTGGCATAGGGGCCGCTTTCGACGATGCGATAGTCGGCTGGGTTGGCGACGGTGTCGAGCGGAATGATCCGATCCGCCGAACGTGCCGCCATGCCATGGTCCGCCAGGATCACCAGATTGGCCGGCTGGCCCATCGCCTTCAGCCCCGCGACCAGTTCGCCGATATGCGCGTCCACCTCCGCAATGGCCTGCGTCGTTTCCGGCGCATCCGGCCCCTTCACATGGCCTGCCGTATCGACCGTGTCGAAATAGAGCGTGACGAAGCGGGGGCGGATGGCGTCTGGGCGGCGCAGCACGTCCAGCACCATGTTGACGCGCTGGGTGCCGCCGATCTGCTGATTGAACTGCGCCCAGTCCTGCGGCCGCGCGCCCCCATGGATCGCACGGGGCCATTCCTTGTCCTGCGTGGCGCCCCATGGCACGTTGGATCCGGGCCAGAACATGGTGGCGGTGCGCACGCCGGCCTTTTCCGCCGTCACCCAGATCGGTTCGACATCGTTCCACCAGAAGGGATCGTCGCTCGCCATGGTGAATTTTTCGTCCGGGCGCGTGGCGTCTTCCATGTTGTTGGCGACGATGCCGTTGCGGTCCGGCCGGTCGCCCGTGACGATCGCCCAATGATTGGGGAAGGTCTTGGTGGGGAAGGACGGCCGCATCGGCGCCTCGATTCCCTCACTCGCCAGCGCCGCCAGATTGGGCGTGACCCCGCGCTGGAGATAATCCGCGCGGAAGCCGTCGATGGATACCAATATGGTAACAGGTCCGCGCTGCTCCACCTGCGCGGCAGGCGCCGGGCGCTCCGTCGAGGCGACGGTGGTGCAACCGCTCAGGGCGGCAAGGGCGAACAGGGCAGGGGCGAGGGTGCGGGATAACATGGCGACTCTTCGGATTTTGTTCGGATCAAAATCGCTTAGCAGCCATGCCATGACGGTAAAGTGACGTTTTGGTAGGCTTTTATGTCAGCACGTCGCGCAGTACCATCCAGGCCTGCCGTTTCGCCGCGCGCGACAGGCTGGCATAGGCGCCGCTGGAGGAGGGCAGGTCGAAGAGTTTCAAGCCCGACCGATCCCCCAATTGCCGCCGGCCATGCAGGCTGGCCGTCTTCCCGTTGAAGCCGATACCTCGCAACGCCGGGAGCCGCTCCACGAACAGTCCAAGATCGCGCAATTCCGCACCCTTGATGCTGCTGTCGAGGCTGCCGGGCCGCTCCGCGCTCTCGATCACGTCCCATAGGCCGACGCCGATCGCGCGCAGGCGTTTCAGCCGCATCGCATAGGGCTGGCCGCGCAGATCCTCTTCCAGTACATCGCCCAGCAAGTCCCAGAAGGCATTGCCGCGATGGGCATAATATTCGCCCTGCTTGATCGACGCGTCACCGGGCAGGCTGCCCAGGATCAACAGCCGCGTATCGGCGTCGACGCTGGGCGGAAAGGCGGCCTTGCGCTGCGCAGGCATTTGACCAAGGCGCAGCGCCATGGGCGATCAGACGTTGAAGCGGAACAGCATGATGTCGCCGTCCTGCGTCACATATTCCTTGCCTTCCGACCGCCACTTGCCCGCTTCCTTCGCGCCGGCTTCGCCGTTGAACTGGACATAATCCGCATAGGCCATGGTTTCGGCGCGGATGAAGCCCTTTTCGAAATCGGTGTGGATCGCGCCGGCGGCCTGCGGCGCCTTGCTGCCCTTGGCCACGGTCCACGCGCGGGCTTCCTTCGGCCCGACGGTGAAGAAGGTGATGAGGCCGAGCAGTTCATAGCCGGCACGGATGATGCGGGCGAGGCCGGCTTCGGTCAGGCCCAGCGCTTCAAGATATTCGGCGCGTTCCTCGATCGGCATCGTGACCAGTTCGGCTTCGATCGCGGCTGATACGATCACCGCCTTGGCATTTTCCGCTGCGGCCTTTTCGAACACGCGGGCCGAATGGGCGTTGCCGCTCGATGCGCTGTCTTCTTCGACATTGCAGACATAGAGGACAGGCTTCGCAGTCAGCAACTGCGCCTGCGCGAAGAGGCGTTCTTCCTCGACGTCGCGCGGTACAGTCAGGCGCGCGGGCTTGCCGTCGCGCAGCAGGTCTAGCGCCTGGCCCAGCACGGCGGCGGCCGCCTTGGCCTCCTTGTCGCCCTGCGCCGCCTTCTTGGCAAGGTTGGGGACGCGCTTTTCCAGGCTTTCCAGATCCGCGAGCATCAGTTCGGTTTCGACCGTCTCGGCGTCGGCGATGGGATCGACCTTGCCCTCGACATGGGTGATGTCGCCATCTTCGAAACAGCGCAGGACGTGGACGATCGCGTCCGTCTCGCGGATGTTTGCCAGGAACTGGTTACCCAACCCTTCGCCCTTGGACGCGCCGCGCACCAAGCCTGCGATGTCGACGAAGCTCAGCTGCGTCTCGATGATCTTCGCGCTGCCGCCGATCTTGGCGATCGTGTCGAGCCGGTCGTCGGGCACGGCGACGCGGCCCTCATTCGGCTCGATCGTGCAGAAGGGATAGTTGGCCGCCTGCGCCGCCTGCGTTTCGGTCAGCGCATTGAACAGGGTGGACTTGCCCACATTGGGGAGGCCGACGATACCGCAACGAAAACCCATTTGACTGCCTTACAAGATCGGAAAGAAGGATTGGCGCGCCGATAGCGCTTTGTGCGTGGAAAGGCCAGCCTTTGGGGAACAGGCAAAGGCGGGTGGGACAAAAGGCGCAATTGATAAGCGCGGTGCCGATACGACATGGGGATGATGTCAGGAGACGATATGGAACAGAGTAGCGAAACCCACTGGATCGACCAAAATGGTCGCGCGTGGAAGAAACGTCCGGCGCATGAAACGGGCGTGATGGGCCGGTGCCCACGCTGTGGCGAGGGGCATATCTTCACCGGTTTTCTGACGGTGCGCGATCATTGCGAGGTCTGCGGCCTCGACTATAGTTTCGCCGATCCCGCCGATGGCCCCGCCGTGTTCGTGCAGCTTTTCGCCTGCGTGCCCGGCGTTGTCTTCATCATCATGTTGGAAATATTGGCGCGGCCTCCCCTCTGGGTGCATCTGGCCGTGGGTATTCCAGTGCTGATCCTGACGGCGATCCTGCCGCTGCGCCCGATCAAGGGCTGGCTGATCGCGGCCCAGTTCACCACCCGCGCGCAGGAGGCCGGCACCGCTGCGCTCTGGGCGAAGCTGCATGGCCACGAACCGCGTCCCTAATTGCTGCGGTTTATCTTGATCTCGAACAGTTTCGGCCAATTCTTGCCGGTGATGAAGACGCGGTCCTTGTCCGCATCATAGGCGATGCCGTTGGCGACCGCTTCGCTGTCGGTCACGCCGGCGGCCTTGCGCAGGGGCGCGACGTCGATCCAGTCGATCACGGCGCCGGTCGCAGGGTCAATCCGTGCGATGCGGGTATCGTACCAGATATTCGCCCAGATCTCGCCGCGCACATATTCCAGTTCGTTCAGCCGATCGACGGCGCGCCCGTTCCAGGTCACGGTGATCCGGCGCTGCTCGGCCAGGCTGTCGGGATCGAGGAAGCGCAACTGGGCGGTGCCGTCGCTCATGATGAGGCTGCGGCCATCCTGCGTCAGGCCCCAGCCTTCGCCTTCATAACGAAAATCCGAAACGGGCGTGAAGTCTTTTAGATTCCAGACGAACCCTCTGCGATGGCGCCAAGTCAGGCTGACCAGCCGATCCTTCCAATTGACGATGCCTTCGCCGAAATAGGGCGACTCTATGATGCGGCTTTGCAGGACTTTCCCGGTCTTGAGCGCAACCTTGCGCACCTCCGACTGGCCCTCCAAACCCGTACTCTCATAGAGGTCGCCATCCAGATAGAAGAGCCCCTCGGTAAAGGCCTGCGCATCATGGGGATAGGTTTTGACCAGCGTCCAGCGTGTGTCGGCGGCGGCCGGCGCACTCAGGGTGAAAGCGCAGAGCAGCGCCAGCAGGGCGCGCTTCATTCGGCAGCCTGACTTGCGATCGCGGTCGCGAGCCATGCAGGCAGGGCGGCGGGGTCGATCGTTTCCACCCGATGCAGTTCGATCGACAGGCCAAGGTCGGGCAGGGCGGCGCGCTGACGCTTTTCGTCGGCCTGCGCGAGCGGCACGGCGATCAGCCGCCGGTTCACCTTGTTGCGATAATGCATGCGGGCGGTATTCTCCTGACCCACATAGCATCCCTTGTCATAATCGACGCCCTGCAATTCCTCCGCATTGGTTTCCAGCCAGAGCGTCTGGTCCTGCCCCAGTTCGCCCGCGCCCTCGAATATGCCGAGCGACAGGCGATGGGCACGGAATGCAGCGGAAGCATCCCCCGCATCGGCCGGCGCAAGCCAACGGTGGCCGAGCGCGGGAAGGCGCGGGTCGAATGGCCGATCGGCCGCATCGGTCGCCCAGTGGACGGCCAGATCGTCAACACGGGCGATCACCACCTTGCGGCGCAGGCGATAGAGGGTCAGGCGCTTGGCGAGTATATCGGCCTGCGCGGCTTCGCAGTCGATCAGCACGTCATCGCCATCCGCCCACAGGAAGAAATCGAACAAGGCCTTGCCCTGCGGCGTCAGCAGTGCGGTCCAGCGCGGTTCGCCCTCCGCCAGTTTCAGCACATCGCGGGTCAATAGTCCCTGAAGGAAGGGCTTGGCCTCTTCCCCGGAAATTCTCAGGATCGCGCGGTCGGTCAGGTTGGTGCCAGTCATGGCCCCTAAGTAGGACTGCCGCGCGCCTAAGCCAAGCCTTATGCCGTCGCCATTCTGTTGCGCCGTGCGGTGGCGATACCGTCGCTGGCAAAGAGGATCAGGCCGACCCAGATCAGTCCGAAACTGGCCATCTGGCCGCCGCTCAGCTTCTCGCCGAACAGCAGCACGCCGCTCAGAAACTGAAGCGTGGGGGCAAGATATTGCATCAGGCCCAGCGTCGACATGGGCAGGCGCTGGGCAGCGATGGCGAACAACACCAACGGCACGGTGGTTACGGCGCCAGAGATGATCAGCAACGCCGTGGTCGGCACATCCTGACCAAAGCCGGTGCCGCCATGGCTGAGTTCCCAGAGCAGATAGGCGATAGCGAGCGGGGTCAGCAGCGTGGTTTCGACGCCCAGACCGGTCATCGGTGCGACCGGCGTCAGCTTACGCAGCAGGGCGTAAAAGGCGAAGCTGAACGCTAGCGACAGGCTGATCCACAAGGTCGTCAACGCCGAAGCGGCCAGGATGGCGACGCCGATCGATGCCACGGCGATCGCCAGCATCTGCGGCCGGCGCAGCTTTTCCTTGAGGACCAGCACGCCCAGCACGACATTGACCAACGGGTTGAGGAAATAGCCCAGGCTCGCTGCGACGATATGGCCTTCATTGACGGCCCAGACATAGGTCACCCAGTTGATGCCGATCATGATCGCCGAACCCGCCAGCGGCAGGACCAGCCGGCGGTCGCGCAGCGCGGCGACAAAGGCCGGCAACCCCTTGCGCATCGCCAAGATGGCCAGGATCAACAGCAGCGACCAGAGGATGCGCTGGGTCACGATCTCCACCGGATCGACATGGTGTAACAGGCGAAAGAAGAGCGGCAGCAGACCCCACAGGCCATAGCAACCCAGTGCCGCCAGCAACCCCTTACGCGCTTCGGGATGTTCCTGTGTCAGAAGATGCCTCCGCCCAGGAAGAGCCGCAACGCGCCAAAGGCCGCAACGATCAGGCAGAAATTCTGGCCGCCCTTCTTCGATGACATCAAGCCGATGAACGCCCCGAACAGGGCCAGTGGGATCAGGATCCAGTTGAGCGCCCCCAAAAACGGAAACACCGCCGGGATCATGAGGACAAGGGTGACAAGGCCGATAAAGCCTGACAGGATATTGAGCATGGGCCGACCATGGCCGTTCATCTGTCCCAGAGCAAGACAGTGGGACAAGGCCAGTCGATCCTGGCTGGCCACCTGCGCAAAAAATCTGCAGATTCACCAATAGTCCTAACGCAATATTAACCTTTGCTCTTCAGGGCTTGTTTACGAAGGAGTGAAGGATGGCGCGTTTCCGGTCTGTTGGCATGATATCCCTGGTTCTGGCGCTCGCCGCCTGTGGCAAGGGGGACAAGGATGCCAATCTTGCGTCGCTCGACGCGCAACTGACCGACAATGCAACCGATCCGGCGCTGAAAGGCGCGCTGGCCGATCCGATCGTGGTCGATCCGCAACTGGTGGGCCAGTCCAATCGCAATGCGGTGCGGACGGCCGACAAGCCTGCCAATGGGGCGGTGCCGGTCCTGAGCGGCGACGCCGGCGCGGCGCAGGCGCAGGCGGTCAAGCTGGCGGGCGGCAAGCTACTGAGCGCACCGGCCGCGACGCAGGGCGAAGCATTGGCCTCTACCGTGACGCTGGGCGCGGTCGCGCGGGAAGGCGCGGGCAAGGGGAATTGCGCCAAGAAACTGAATTACGGCACGCAATGGGCGCAACGCATGCCCGAACCCTTCACCCTTTACCCCGGCGCGCAACTGACCGAGGCGGCTGGCGCGCAGGTGGACGGCTGCACATTGCGGGCGGCGAGCTTCGTGACTGCCGTGCCGCGCCAGGGCGTGATGGATTATTATTACACGCTGGCGCGCCGTGCCGGATATGATGGCGAGCACAAGATTTTGGGCGGCGACCATGTGCTGGGCGGTACGCGCGGCGCCGATGGCAGCGCCTATTTCATCCTGTTCACAGACGCGCCGGGCGGCAAGACCAGCGTGGACATCATTGCGGACAACGGGCGGTAAGGCGGTTTTGCGACAGCGAGTTGGACAGGTGTTTGGGATTGCACGGCTTTAACATGCTGTAATGGCTTTGCTTTTTTCGGGCCTCTGATAAAGCTGCCATGCATTTTACCTATTTGCCTTTGTTATCAAAGGCTTATTGTAAAATCCTTCAGTGCCGAAAGAATAAAGTGACCGACGCGACATGGTTGACGCGTGTGTTGCCGGCGCGCTGATTTACCAACTGGTTGAGATAGCCCACCTCCAGCGTCGATGCGCCGGGCAGGCCGATTTCCGCGCCGACGAAGCTGCGTAGCTGGTCGAAGCCGCTGCGCGCGCCCCAATCCGTATCGTTGAGGGCGGCGAATCCTTCCGCATAGACCAAAGCGTTGACGGCATCGCTGCCCGGCTTGAGCGGCTTTTCGTACCGCAGCATTTCGCGCAGGCGCCATCCCATATCGTCGCCGTTCGAGCGCCAACGCTGCTCCAGACGGGTGCGAGATGAGAGTTCGCCACCCCAGGGCTTACCCAGCGTCCAGCTCAATTGCTGGAAACTGCGCTCCTCATTGATATCCTTGCCGCCCTCGATCGGCACGACGACATGGGCATAGCCCTGATAGACGGTCATAGTGGGCGAGAGTTTCCAGCCCAGCGCGCCGCGAAACAGCGACTGGTCGACGCGCGACATCCCATCGCCGATCCGCGGCTGGATTTCCGCGAAATAGACCAGTTCGTCCTTGATCGATCCCATCGCGGTCAGGTTGAGCCAGAATTGCTCGTCTTCGCTGGTCGCCGCGCCGGCGGGGCTCGAAAGGAGGGCGAGGCAGGCGGAAAAGCAGGCAGCAAGGCGGCGCATGATGGTCCTTGGGACAGGAGAAAGTGCCTGTCCCCATAATGCGCGCGCATTGCTATCCCGTTTCCCGGCTGTGAGTTTGTGTCCGGCGCAAGCCTGCTTTGTGCGCTGCGGCCGGGATCAGGTGATGACGCTGGGCTTGTCCATGCCGGTATAGCCGCTGATATCGGCGACCTCCTGCGCAGCGGCGATCAGCGGCGCAAGGGCCTCGCCCGTCTCCAGTCCCAGATCGCCATCCGGCCCGACATAGCGTTCGATATAGACACGCAGCGTCGCGCCCTCGGTGCCAGTGCCCGACAGACGGAACACGACGCGCGATCCGTCCTCGAACAAGATGCGCACGCCCTGATTGCGGCTGACCGACTGATCGGTCGGGTCGGTATAGGCGAAATCGTCGGCGCTCTTCACCGTACCGCCGCTATTGCCGGTGCCGGGCAGGGTAGCGAGCGCTCCGCGCAGCGCCGCCATCAGCGCGTCAGCCTTGTCCTTGGCGATCGCTTCATAATCGTGGCGGGCATAGTAGTTGCGGCCATAGGTGGCCCAATGATCGGCCATGATCGCAGCAACGCTCTGCTGCCGCACGGCCAGAATGTTGAGCCAGAGCAGAACGGCCCAGATGCCATCCTTTTCGCGCACATGGTCGGACCCGGTGCCCGCGCTTTCCTCACCGCAGATGGTCGCCATGCCGGCGTCCAGAAGGTTGCCGAAGAATTTCCAGCCGGTCGGCGTTTCATAGAGCGGCGCGCCCAGCTTTTCCGCGACCCGGTCGGCTGCGCCGCTGGTCGGCATGGAGCGCGCGATGCCCTTGAGCCCAGCCTTATAGCCCGGCGCCAGATGGGCGTTGGCGGCCAGCACGGCGAGCGAATCCGACGGCGTCACATAGCTGTGCCGGCCTATGATGAGGTTGCGGTCGCCGTCGCCGTCCGACGCTGCGCCGAAATCTGGCGCGTCGGCGGCCATCATCCGGTCGTATAATTGCTTGGCGTGGACCAGATTGGGGTCGGGATGGTGATGGCCGAAATCGGGCAGCGGAGTGCCATTCATCACCGTGCCAGCCGGGGCGCCGAGGCGACGCTCGAAAATCTCCACCGCATAGGGGCCGGTGACCGCGCTCATGCTGTCGAAGGCAAGGGTGAAGCCGCCGGCGATCTGCGCGCGGATGGCGGAGAAATCGAACAGGCTTTCCATCAGTTCGGCATAGGCGGTGACGGGATCGACCACTTCGACGGTCATGTCGCCCAGCTGGCTGGTGCCGATCGCGTCGATATCGACATCGGCGGCTTCCAGGATTTTGTAGCTGTCGATCACCAGCGATCGCGCGGCGATGGCATCGGTCACCTTTTCCGGTGCCGGACCGCCATTGCCGATATTATATTTGATGCCGAAATCCTCGTCCGGGCCGCCGGGATTGTGGCTGGCTGACAGGACGAGGCCGCCAAAGGCGCCGGCAGAGCGGATCAGGTGCGATGCGGCGGGGGTGGACAGGATGCCGCCCTGACCCACGATGACGCGACCAAAGCCGTTGGCGGCGGCCATTTTCAGCACGATCTGGATGACTTCGCGGTTGAGATAGCGTCCGTCGCCGCCCACGACCAGCGTTTCGCCGACAAAGCCGTCGAGGCTGTCGAACACCGACTGGACGAAATTTTCCGCATAATGGGGCTGCTGGAAGATGCGGACCTTCTTGCGCAGGCCGGACGTGCCAGGCTTCTGGTCATTGAACGGCGTCGTCGAAACAGTCTGAATCACCCGAAATCCCCTGAACTGCATTTCAGGCGCCTTATGGCCCGGCAATGTTGCACTGCGCAATCCAGTTGCGACATCCTGGCAGGGTGATGTCAGTCTATATCGAGCGGCATAGATAGCAGGGTGTTCCCCGGCGAAGGCCGGGGCCCAGTTTCAGCGTCTCATCTGGACCCCGGCCTTCGCCGGGGAACGCCGTGATTGGTCCGTTGAGCCATTGTCATGGCGGTTGGGTAAAGATGTTTCGGCCGTTCAATCCGCCAGGCGGCGGGCGATCTCGTTCATGAAGCGGACGTCGTCATTCTTCGCCAGCCATTCGGCTTCGGCACTGGTCGCGCCCAGCATGTCGGCCAGCGCGTCCATTTCGCTCTTGGCATAATTGCCCAGCACATAGCCATGGACCTTGTCCTTATGCCCCGGATGGCCGATGCCGATCCGCACCCGGCGAAAATCATTGCCGATATGCGCGTCGGTGGACCGCAACCCGTTGTGCCCGGCATTGCCGCCGCCGCGCTTCACCTTCACCTTCATGGGCACGAGGTCGAGCTCGTCGTGGAAGACGGTGACGTCCTGCGGCGTCAGCTTGTAGAAGCGCATCGCTTCGCCGATCGAACGGCCGCTTTCGTTCATGAAGGTGGCGGGTTTGAGCAGGATGATTTTATCGGTGCCGATCCGACCTTCCTGAACCCAGCCCTGGAACTGCTTCTTGGGTGGGGAGAAGCGATGCATGTCCGCGATCAGGTCCGCGACCATGAAGCCGACATTGTGCCGGTGCATCGCATATTGCTGTCCCGGATTGCCCAGGCCCGCCCAGATCTGCATCGAAATCCTCCAGAAAAGCAAAACCCCGCCCGAGCGTGGCTCGAACGGGATTTCGCAAATAGCTTAAAGCTGGAAAAGGCTTATTCGCCTTCCGCTTCGGCCTCAGCTTCGCCTTCGGCGCTCTTGAGAGCCGAAGGAGCGACGACAGTCGCGATGCTGAAATCGGTGTCGGCATGCAGGGCCGTGGTGCCCTTGGGCAGGGTCACAGCGCTGATGTGCAGCGAATCGCCGACTTCCAGGCCGGTCAAGTCGACCACCACTTCGTCGGGGATGTTGGCGGCGTCGACGACCAGTTCGATGTCATGCGCCACGACGTTGAGCACGCCGCCCTTCTTCAGGCCCGGCGATGCGTCTTCATTTTCGAAGCGCACCGGCACATGGACGTGAACGGTGGCATGTTCCGAAACGCGCAGGAAATCGGCGTGCAGCGGACGGTCGGTGACGGGGTGGAAGGCCACGTCCTTGGCGAGCGTGCGGACGGTCTTGCCGCCGACTTCGACCATGATGACCGAATTGAAGAAGTGGCCGGTGCCGAGCTGCTTGTTGAGGAGCTTTTCCTCGACATGGATCGACAGGGGTTCTTCGTTCATTCCATAGATGACGGCGGGTACGCGGCCCTCACGGCGGAGGGCGCGGGAGGCTCCCTTGCCTGCCCGATCGCGTGCCTCGGCCGACAGCGTAAGCTGCTCGCTCATTGCGTGTCTCCAAAAGCAAAATTGATACAATTTCCCGCCACGCCTCCAGGGATGACCATCGCGGGAACGCGGCCCTTTAGCAGGAAATGGCGGAAAGGCAAGGGGTGGGCGTGGTTGTAATCTCCAGCCTCCGTTCGTCCTGAGCCTGTCGAAGGACGGATGCGCGAACGTCTGCCCGCGTGCTTCGACAAGCTCAGCACGAACGGAGGTGGTGCTGGAGGTTATTGCACCCGCGTGATCGTGTACCCCTGCGTCTTCAGCAACTCGATCAGATTTTCGCGCCCGGTCAAATGCCCGGCGCCCACCGCGATGAAGGGGCGGCCCTTCATCGGTTCGATCGCCTTCACCCAATCGCGATTGCGGGCGACCAGGATCGCTTCCTCAACCACCGGGTCGGGCTGCTCGCCGACCTTGTCTTCCTTGGCGATCGCCTCCATGTCGCCCTTCGACCAGGCGGTGAGGATGCGATCGTACAGTGCCTTCATCCCCTTGGCCTCATGCACGGTCTGCACCAGCAGCGCGGACTGCGCGGTTTCAGGCAGCGTGTCGAACGCCGCGAATTGCCGCTCCACCGTCTCAAGCCCGCCGATCGGCTTTTTGGCTTTCTTGTACGTCTCGATCAGCACCGGCTCCACGCCGTCGCTCTGGCTGACGCCCAGACCCTGCTGGCTGGCGGCGGACAGCAGCATCGCGGCGGCCCAGCTTTCATAGCCGGACAGCAGCTGGCTGTTCGTGCCGCCATCGGCCATCGCCTTCCTCAGCGCCGCCTTCTCGCCATCGGGCACCCGCTTTTCCAGCGGCGGCAAGCCGGGGCTGCGGCCCATTTTCTCGAACAGGCCCAGCGTCTTCTGCTCGTCCTGCAAATCGGCCGCTTCCAATATCAGCCGGTCGGACGCGCCCATCGCCTCCTTGATCGCCGGTGTATCCCACGCGACGCCCTTGGGCAGGACATGGATGGTGCCGAACAGCCAGCCGTTCAGCTCGCCGCGCTGCACCTGCCACAGGGCAGGGCCGCCCTCGACCTTAGCCACCGGCTTGCTGTCCTGACCGCAAGCCGCGACCAATGTTAGAGCAAATAGCGCCAGCAGGCGGGTCGCGATGCGCATCATGGCTTGACCTTCTTCATCCGCTTGGCCTGGACGCCCAGCGCCTTGAGCTGTTCCTGCACGCTGCCCTTGCCGGCCAGATGGCCCGCGCCGACCGCCACGAAGACGGTACCCGGCTGCTCCAGCCGCGCCTTGATCCACTTCGCCCAATTGGCGTTGCGCCCGGTCAGCAGCACCTGTGCCAGTTCCGGCGTGGCCTCCAGCGACTCGTTCATCGATGCGGCCAGCTTGTCGGGCTGCCCCGCCTGCCAATAGCGCAGCAGGTCGCCAAATTCCTTTTCCATGTCCGGCAGGCCGTCGACCGTTGCATTCAGGAACTGCAATTGCTGCTCCATCGGCAGGCTGGCGAAAAAGCCGACCTGCTGCTCCACCGTCTCCAGCGCTTCGACCTTCTTGCCAGCGCCGGTGACGGCGCTGCGCAGGATCTTTTCCGCGCCCAGATCATTCTTGTAGCCCAGCTTCTCCAGTGGCGCGACCGACAGGGCCATGCCGCTCATCCACGGATTGAACATGTCGAATGTCCGCCAGGGCAGGCCGTTCGCATCCATCGCCGCCTGATATTTCGTCCGCGCATCCGGCGTCAGTCGATCCGACAGCTTCACCCCGTCCTTCGCCATCGCCAGACCCGCCATGGTCGCGCCGATCGCATTGGGATCGTCCGGCTCGATAATCTCCAGCACCAGCGTATCGGCCCGGTCGAAAGCGCGCTTCACGTCGCCATGGAACCAGTCGATATCGGGCTTCATCACATGGACGGTGCCGAACAGATAGATGGTCGTGTCATCATCCTTCACCTGCCACAGGGCAGGGGTCGCGGTTTCAGCCGTGCGGGCCTGCGCGACGCCGCCGATCATCAGCAGCGCGGCACTGAACGCACGGAACAGGGTGGGGAGCATCTTCATGCCTCCTTCAATGGGGAGCATGCGGCGTCAGGGCAAGCCGCTTAACCCTGTTTCCCGCCGCTTTTCCTTGACCATGGCCATGCCATGCGCCAAGGCGCGCGACATTCTAGATAGCAATTTTTGAGGACTATCCGTGGCCGAAGGCAAAGTGCTTTCCTTCCAGGACTTGATCCTGACCCTGCATGCCTATTGGGGGAAGCAGGGATGCGTCATCCTTCAGCCGCTCGACATGGAAGTCGGCGCGGGCACCTTCCACCCCGCGACCACGCTGCGGGCGCTCGGACCGAACGCCTGGAACGCCGCCTATGTGCAGCCCAGCCGCCGCCCGACCGATGGCCGCTATGGCGAAAATCCCAACCGGCTTCAGCATTATTACCAATATCAGGTGATCATGAAGCCGTCCCCGGCGAACCTTCAGGAACTCTATCTGGGTTCGCTGGTGGAAATCGGCATCGATCCGCTGGTCCACGACATCCGCTTCGTCGAGGATGACTGGGAAAGCCCGACGCTGGGCGCCTGGGGCCTGGGCTGGGAAGTGTGGTGCGACGGCATGGAAGTCACCCAGTTCACCTATTTCCAGCAGATGGGCGGCTATGACTGCAAGCCGGTCGCGGGTGAACTGACCTACGGCCTCGAACGGCTCGCCATGTATATTCAGGGCGTCGACAGCGTCTATGACCTCAAGTTCAACGATGCGGGCGTTACCTATGGCGACGTGTTCCTCGAAAACGAGAAGCAGATGTCGAAATGGAATTTCGAGGTTGCCGACACCGAAAAACTGTTCCGCTGGTTCAAGGATTGCCGTGCGGAATATGACCAGTGCATCGAAAATGGCGTGCCGCTGGCGGCCTTCGAGCAGGCGATCAAGGCCAGCCACACCTTCAACCTGCTTCAGGCGCGCGGCGTGATCTCCGTGCAGGAACGTGCCAGCTATATGGGCCAGGTGCGCGACATGGCGAAGGGTAGCTGCGAAAAGTGGATGGACGTGAACGGGTGGGCCGCGTGATGACCAAGTTTAGATCCGTCATCCCAGCGAAGGCTGGGATCTCAGGCGATGTGGCGCTCCGTTCGATTGCGGCCCCAGCCTTCGCTGGGGCTTCGGAGGAAATCGCATGACTGATTTCCTCCTTGAAATCCGCTGCGAAGAAATTCCGGCGCGCATGCAGTTGAAGGCCTCCGACGACCTCGCCCGCCTCTTCACCGAGGAGCTGGCCAAGGCCGGCCTGAAGCCCGCGTCGATCGACAGCTTCGTGACGCCCCGCCGTCTAGCGCTGATCGCGCGCGACCTGCCGCTGGAAACGGCGGCCGTCAGCGAAGAGTTCAAAGGCCCGCGCACCAGCGCCCCGGCGCAGGCGCTGGAAGGCTTCCTGCGCAAGACCGGCCTTCGCCAAGACCAGTTGGAAGATCGCGACGGCGTGTGGTTCGCCGTGGTGAACAAGCCCGGCCGCGCGACCGCCGATGTGCTGGCCGAAGCTGTCCCCGCCGTCATCCGCGCCTTCCCCTGGCCCAAGTCGATGCGCTGGGGCGCGGCCAGCCAGACGACCGAAAGCCTGCGCTGGGTCCGGCCCCTCAAGGGGATCGTCGCGATCCTGGGTGAAGAACTGGTCGATATCGCGGTGGAGGATGTGCGGTCTGGCTATGCCACGCTTGGCCATCGCTTCCACCATGCCGGGGAAATCACCATCGGCGGCGCGGACGACTATGTCGAAAAGCTGCGCGCCTGCCATGTGATCGTCAGCCATCAGGAACGGCAGGCGATCATCGCGGCAAAGGCCGACGAAGCCGCTGCCGCGCATGGCTATAGCGTGATCGAGGACAAGGGGCTGATCGCGGAAAATGCGGGGCTGACCGAATGGCCGGTGCCGCTGCTGGGCGATTTCGACCCGGCCTTCCTTGAGGTGCCGCCTGAAGTCATTCAGCTGACCCTCCGGATCAACCAGAAATATTTCGTGCTGCGTGATGGCGATGGCAAGCTGGCGCCCGCCTTCATCTGCACCGCCAATATCGAGGCGAAGGATGGCGGCGCGGCGATCATCGCCGGCAACCGCAAGGTGCTGGCCGCGCGCCTGAGCGACGCCCGCTTCTTCTGGGAGCAGGACCGCAAGACGCCGCTGGCGGATCATGCGCTGAAGCTGGAACGCATCACCTTCCACGAAAAGCTGGGCACTGTCGCCGACAAGGTGGAGCGGGTCGCCAAGCTGGCCCGCTGGCTGGTGGAAGAGGGGATCGTTGCCCCCACCACAACCGTCACCCCCGCGAAGGCGGGGGTCGCAGGCGACAGCGCGCCGACGCCTGAGATGCCAGCCTTCGCTGGCATGACGAAGGAAGAGTTGGCCGACCTCGCCGAACAGGCCGCTCGCCTGGCCAAGGCGGACCTCGTCACCGAAATGGTCGGCGAATTCCCCGAATTGCAAGGCGTGATGGGCGGCTATTACGCCCGAGCCGAACGCCTGCCGGATGCCATGGCCGACGCTATCCGCGACCATTACAAGCCGGTCGGGCAGGGCGATGATGTGCCGACTGCGCCGGTGACGGTGGCGGTGAGTTTGGCGGACAAGCTGGATACGTTGGCTTGTTTCTTCATAGCTGATCTTCCCCCAACCGGGTCAAAAGATCCTTTTGCATTGAGGCGTGCTGCTATTGCGGTGATTGAATTACTAAGTCGCAATGATTTGCGTACTCGACTCAGCTTGCCAATTCATTTGGGGATGGCTCGTGCCGCGGGTCGTGTTGTGGGTTACGAATGGTTTAAAAAGCTTGAAAATCTAGCTAAAGCCAGAAGTGATGGGGGTGATCCCATGACCCAGGAAGAGTATATAAATACACAGGCGCAATTTACGCAGCGAGCAACCTCTCAAGAAGAACTAGACAAGTTTTCTGCGCGCGCGGGAGACAAGGCTGACAAGCTTCTCGATTTCTTCGCCGATCGCCTCAAGGTCCAGCAGAAGGAAGCGGGCGTCCGCCACGACCTGATCGACGCCGTGTTCGCGCTGGGCGGCGAGGATGATCTCGTCCGGCTGCTCGCCCGTGTGAAGGCACTTCAGTCCTTCGTCGCGACCGACGACGGCGTGAACCTGCTCGCAGGGTACAAGCGCGCCGCCAATATCCTCAAGAAGGAAGCGCCTGATCTTTCCGTCACCCCAGCTAAGGCTGGGGTCGCAGGCGATGGCGCGCTGCCTCATGAGACCCCAGCCTTCGCTGGGGTGACGAAAGGGGAACTGTCCTACACGCCCGAACATGCCGAAGCTGACCTGCTCGCCGCGCTCGACATAGCGGAGCCCCAAGCGGCGCAGGCTGTTGCGGCCGAGGATTTCGAGGGCGCCATGGCCGCGCTTGCCACGCTTCGCGCGCCGATCGACGCCTTCTTTGAAAGCGTCACGGTCAACGACGCCGATCCGGCGAAGCGCACGACTCGCCTCGCGCTGCTGGCGCGGGTGCGTGCTGCGGTGCACAACGTGGCGGACTTTTCGAAAATTACGGGATAAGGACATTAAATTCCGAAATGAATGGGAAATATGCGAAGTTAAGCGCGTTATCTCCTATTCTATTCTATCTTAAATCGCTATTTGCGACATTATTATTGCATCGCACAACACGGCAATCAGTGCAGGGAGAGCCGGATCTATGGTTACGACGGAAGAGGCCATCATGAACAGCACCGCGACCCGCTATGTCTATCGTTTCGGCGGCGGCGTGGACGATGGCGGTCAGGGCGACCGCAATCTGCTGGGCGGCAAGGGCGCCAATCTGGACGGCATGGCGGCGATCGGCCTGCCGGTGCCGCCGGGCTTCACCATCACGACGGACATGTGCACCCGCTATTATGTGGACGGTGGCAAATATCCCGAAAGCCTGAACGCCGAAGTCGCCAATGGCATCGCGCATATCGAGGGCATCACCGGCAAGCGTTTCGGCGATGCCGCCGATCCGCTGTTGGTGTCGGTCCGTTCGGGTGCGCGCGCGTCGATGCCCGGCATGATGGACACCGTCCTCAACCTCGGCCTCAACGACGAAACCGTGATCGGCCTGGCCAACACCTCGGGCGACGAGCGTTTCGCCTGGGACAGCTATCGCCGTTTCATCCAGATGTATTCGGACGTCGTGCTGGAACTGGACCATGGCGCGTTCGAGGAAGCGCTCGAAATCGCCAAGGAAGATAATGGCTATACGCTCGATACCGAGCTGACCGCCGACGACTGGAAGACGCTGGTCGCCGAATATAAGGCGCTGGTCCAGAAACTGTGGAACAAGCCCTTCCCGCAGGATGTGCATGACCAGCTGTGGGGCGCGATTTCGGCCGTGTTCGGCTCCTGGCAGTCGGAGCGTGCGAAGGTATATCGCCGCCTCAACAACATCCCCGGCGAATGGGGCACCGCCGTCAATGTGCAGGCGATGGTGTTCGGCAATATGGGTGAGACGTCGGCCACCGGCGTCGCCTTCACGCGCGATCCGTCGACCGGCGAAAACGCCTATTATGGCGAATATCTGATCAACGCGCAGGGTGAGGATGTCGTCGCCGGCATCCGCACCCCGCAATATCTGACGCTGGCCGCGCGCGAGCGGGCAGGGGCCAAGCCGCTGTCG
Organism: Sphingobium limneticum; assembly: GCF_008710165.1. Taxonomy (NCBI): domain Bacteria; kingdom Pseudomonadati; phylum Pseudomonadota; class Alphaproteobacteria; order Sphingomonadales; family Sphingobiaceae; genus Sphingobium; species Sphingobium limneticum. The sequence continues at coordinate 33,935 of NZ_VYQA01000009.1, forward strand.
ATGGAAGAGGCGATGCCGGAAACCTATGCCGAACTGGCGAAGGTGTTCGAAATCCTCGAAACCCATTATCGCGACATGCAGGACATCGAATTCACGGTGCAGCAGGGCAAGCTGTGGATGCTGCAAACCCGTTCGGGCAAGCGCACCGCCAAGGCCGCGCTGAAAATGGCCGTGGATATGGCGCATGAGGGCCTCATCACCGAAGAAGAAGCCGTCGCCCGCGTCGATCCCGCCGCGCTGGACCAGCTGCTTCACCCGACCCTCGATCCCAGCGCGCCGCGCGATGTGCTGACCAAGGGCCTGCCGGCCTCGCCGGGCGCCGCATCGGGCCTGATCGTGTTCGACGCCGACACTGCGGAGCGCCGCGCCGAACTGGGCGACGCCGTCATCCTCGTCCGTGTCGAAACTTCGCCGGAAGATATTCACGGCATGCACGCGGCCAAGGGCATCCTGACCGCGCGTGGCGGCATGACCAGCCACGCCGCCGTCGTGGCGCGTGGCATGGGTCGTCCCTGCGTCTCGGGCGCTGGCGGCATTTCGATCGACGGCAAGACCAAGATCCTGCGCGTGGGCGGTCGTGAGTTGAAGGAAGGGGACATCCTGACCATCGACGGGTCGACTGGCGAAGTGATGGCCGGCGAAGTGCCGACGGTTCAGCCCGAATTGGCCGGTGATTTCGGCACGTTGATGGTGTGGGCGGACAAGGTTCGTCGCCTCAAGGTGCGCGCCAACGCTGAAACGCCGCAGGACTGTAAGGTCGCGCGCGAATTCGGCGCGGAAGGCGTGGGCCTGTGCCGGACCGAACATATGTTCTTCGACGCGGCGCGCATCACCGCCGTCCGCGAAATGATCCTGGCCGACAGCGAGAAGGGCCGCCGCGTAGCGCTCGACAAGCTGCTGCCCGAACAGCGGGACGATTTCGCACAGATCTTCATGGTGATGGCCGGCCTGCCGGTCACCATCCGCCTGCTCGATCCGCCGCTGCACGAATTCCTGCCGCATGGCGAAGCGGAGTTCGAGGAAGTGGCGAAGGGGGCTGGCGTCAGCGTCGATACGCTCAAGCGGCGCGCCGCCGAACTGCATGAATTCAACCCGATGCTGGGGCATCGCGGTTGCCGCCTGGGCGTGACCTATCCCGAAATCTACGAGATGCAGGCGCGCGCCATCTTCGAAGCGGCGCTGATCGTGAAGGCGCGGGGCGGCGAAGCGCCGATCCCGGAAATCATGATCCCGCTGGTCGCCACGCGCAAGGAACTGGAGCTGATGAAGGCGATCGTCGATCGCGTTGCAGCCGAAGTGTTCGAAGAACAGGGCAACAGCGTCGACTATCTGGTCGGCACCATGATCGAACTGCCGCGCGCAGCGTTGAAGGCCGGTGAGATCGCCGAAGTCGGGGAGTTCTTCTCGTTCGGCACCAACGACCTGACGCAGACGACGATCGGCATCAGCCGCGACGATGCTGGCCGGTTCCTGACGCAATATGTGGACAAGGGCATCTTCGCCCGCGATCCCTTTGTCAGCATCGATGTGGAAGGCGTGGGCGAACTGATCGAACTGGCGGCGGAACGCGGTCGCAAAACCCGTCCGGGCATCAAGCTCGGCATCTGCGGCGAACATGGTGGCGATCCGGCTTCGATCGCCTTCTGTGAGCAGACCGGCCTCGATTATGTCTCGGCATCGCCCTACCGCGTGCCGATCGCTCGCCTCGCTGCGGCGCAGGCCGCGCTCGCGAAGAAGTGATATGAAAAGGGCGGGGCATCAAACCCTGCCCTTTTTTCCTTTTGGCTAAGCCTATTTAGCCGAACAGGCCGCGCTTGCGGCCATGCGCGAGATCATCGGCCTGCTTGCGCCAATCTTCATGGGTGATGGTGCCAGGCTTCAGGCCCAGACGCGCCTCCAGCGTGGCTTCCTGCTCGGCATTGAGCGCGGCGATCTGGCCATAGCGATGATAGCCAGCCTCGTTCAACGCAACCTCCTGCGCCTGACTGACCCCGCTGATCCGGCTCAGATCGTCGCGGCCATGCACCGCGCCCGCAACCGCCGTGGCGGTGCCAGCGCCGATCGGCCCGGTCGACTGCCGCTCCAGTTCCGCGATGCGGGCATTGGACGCCTCGATCCGCGTGTCGCGATCCTTGATCGCCTGGCGATGGGCAATCTGCTCGTCACGCCACAGTCGACGATATTTACCGCGACCGCTCATCATCAGGCCCAGCAGCCAGCCGATCACCAGTGCAATCAGCAGCAGCGCCGCCTCGTTCAGATTGAAGCTCATCATCGAATCCTCCTGACCGCATCAACGAAAAACGGGGGTTAAAAGTTGCCGGGCCATAAAAGTGCAAGAAAGGGAAAAAAGGGGCTTGCCCAATCTGCTAAGCGCTTCTATCTGCGCCTCTCCAACGCACCCGTAGCTCAGCTGGATAGAGCATCAGACTACGAATCTGAGGGTCGGACGTTCGAATCGTTCCGGGTGCACCATTGGAAACATCGTGATAGGTTTTGGCTTCAAGCCTTTGCCTTTGCATAGAAAAGTGCACCCGTAGCTCAGCTGGATAGAGCATCAGACTACGAATCTGAGGGTCGGACGTTCGAATCGTTCCGGGTGCACCATTCTCCCTGCGGTGGAGAAAAATCAGGCGGCGAAAGCCGCCTTTTTCTTTGCCCTCACGCCATGGCCAGCGCGACCATCGCGTCGATATCGACATGCGCTTCGAGCAGCGCGGCAACCTCATCCAGCGCATCCTCGACCGACTGGTCATAGTCCGCACCGGTCGATTGACCGCCCAGCCGTTGTAACAGGGCATCGCGCAGGGCGGTGCTGCCCAGCAGGCCATGGACATAGCTGCCCATCACCCTCCCGTCGCGACTGATCGCGCCATCCGGCCGTGCGCCATCAAGCAGCGCGAAGGGCCGCTCGCAGTCGGGACCGGCAGTGGCGCCCATATGCATTTCATAGCCGCCAAAATCGGCATCCAGCGCGCGGCCCCGCACCTGCTCCAGCGTCTTGCCGGCCGACAGCCGCGTGTCCACGTCGAGCAGGCCCAGCCCCGCGACCGATCCCGCCGGCCCCTCCAGCCCATCGGGGTCGGCGATGGTCCGCCCCAGCATCTGATAGCCGCCACACAGGCCCAGCACGGCCCCACCGCGCCGATGATGGGCGCGAATGTCGATGTCCCATCCCTGCGCCACCAGCGCGCGCATATCGGCAATGGTCGCCTTCGATCCCGGCAGTATCACGAGCGCCGCGTCGCCGGGAATGGCCTGACCGGGGCCGATCATGCGCAGGTCGATGCCCGGCTCCAGCTTGAGCGGGTCGAGATCGTCGAAATTGGAAATGCGCGGCAGGACCGGGCAAGCGACGACCAGCGGCGCGGCAGAGGAGAATATCCGCCGCTCCAGCACAACCGCATCCTCGCTGGGCAGGCGGGCAACGGCGTCCAGCCATGGCACCACGCCAAAGCCACGCCAGCCCGACAGCGCCTCGATCTGGCGATAGCCATCCTCGAACAGGGCCGGGTCGCCACGGAATTTGTTGATCAGGAAACCTTGGATCATCGCCGCATCGTCCGGGTCGATCACCGTGCGGGTGCCGACCACCGCCGCGATCACGCCGCCACGGTCGATATCGCCCACCAGAATGACGGGAAGGTTGGCAGCGCGCGCGAAGCCCATATTGGCGATGTCGCCGCCGCGCAGGTTGATTTCGGCCGGCGACCCGGCACCTTCGACAACGACGATGTCGCACTGGCCGCGCAACCGGTCGTAGCTTTCCAATACGGCGCCCAGCAACTGTCCCCGCGCGCTGCGGAAATTGCCGGAGCCCAGCGTCCCACGCACCTGGCCATGGACGATCAATTGCGATGTGCGATCGGCCTGCGGCTTCAGCAGCACCGGGTTCATGTCCGTATGCGGCGCCACGCCGCAGGCGATGGCCTGCAAGGCCTGCGCCCGGCCGATCTCGCCCCCGTCGCTGGTGACGGCGGCATTGTTAGACATATTTTGCGGCTTGAACGGACGCACCCGATAGCCCCGGCGCAGCAGCGCGCGGCATAGCCCCGCCACCAGCACCGATTTGCCGACGTCCGATCCGGTTCCCTGCAACATGATAGCGCCCATGCAACGCTCCTGAAGGCGGAGCGACGCGAAGGCAAGGGGATCAGGCGACGATGGACGCCATGCCGCACCGGCGCTGATGCACACGTACCTCCGCCGATCCCACGCGGACGCCCAATGTCGCGGTGACGCTGTTGACGATGCCGTCCAGCAGGGGCGCCGTGGTGCCCAGCAGGGCGCCCACGAGCGGTGTCAGTGGGCTGTTGCTGACAGTCAGGCCCAGTAACGACACCTGAAGCTGCGTCTGCCCCGCCAGGCTGGCAGCTATCCCCTGGGTCAGATCCTGCGTGCCGATGGTCTTGGCCTGTTGCGCGCCGATCTCTGCTGGGGAAAAATGGACATTGTGGGTTTGCGTGCCGCCCAGAGCGATATTGGCATAGCCGGTGACGCGGGTGCCCAATGCCTGTGCCAGTACGGTGGCGCGCGGGCTGGCCGGCACGGAGAAATTGGTCAGCGCGTTCATATCGATATCGCCCAGCGCGGCCACACCCACCGATGGCGTAACCGCAAGCGTGACGCCGCCCGTTTCTCCGCATTGGATATCGGACAGACGTGCTTCGGCGGCGGCCAGTTCGATATAGAGCGGGATCCGCACCGATGCGATGCCCGACAGGGCGGTGGCAACCGTGCTTTCCAGATAGAGGCGTGTTTGCGCCGTGCGCAACACCACGTCGCGCTTGGCGGTGATGCTCATCAATGGGGATCTGGCCTGCCCTTCGCCCGTCACCAGCATCAGCCTTGTGCTGGTCAGGCCAGGTACGGCGATGCGCAGGTCCATCGGGATCGTAGTGCCGGACGGCGGGCTGAGGAGCATGCGCAACATGGAGAAGGCGTCGAGCACCACGCTGGGCTGGCCACTGGCATTGGCGGCGCCGCGCATGGGGCCAAGATCGATAATGTCGCTCAGCCGCACGGACCGGCCCGGTATGCGGCCCGCCAGTGCCAGCAGCGTGTGGGTGGCGGCACTGTTGCCTGCGCTGTCCGCCATCGCACCCAGCAGATCTGCCAGAGGAATGTCCCGGTCGAACAGCGCGCCATATGCTTCGCCATTTCGCCCGGTTCGCGCGCGTAGCGCATCCGCAAACCCCAACAGGTCCAGGTCTGCGCTGACCAGCCCATTATAGTCCATCACCGACAGATTGAGCTCGGTTCCGGCCAGGTTGGACAGAAGCATGTTGGGCAAGCCGCCGCTGAGCGAGGCGAGGCCCGTGCCAAGGGAGAAGGCTGCCGCATCGCTGCGGGCCGCGGTTGCCCGCGCGCTCAGGTCTATGCCATCGCGCCCGACCAGCAACCGGCCGAAGAAAAGCGGTGTGCGTCTGCGCAGTTCGACCCGCATCGCGCCGCCGGTCGGATCGTTGGCGCGGAACCGCTGCTCCACCGGTACGGTTGGGTCGGCGGCATAGCTGCCGGTGTCGAGCGTAGCCAGAGCGATGCCGTTGACGCCGCTCTGGTCGATCAGCTGTACGGCGGCGGAGCGCCCGCCATCGGCGGCGGCCAGCGCCGCTGCATCCGCCACGCCCTGCAATTGGCGACGGGCGAGATAGACGGACCCAAGATCGACCGCGACGGTCGCAGCCCCCGCCAGCATGAACAGCGATCCGGCCAGGATCAGCGTAACGCCCCCGCGCCGGTCCCGCGTGAGCGCGCGATGAAAGGGCGCGCGGATCATTGGCTGTTGATCCGCACGACCGCGCTACGCTCCAGCGTGGCGCCGGGCAAGGGGAGCGGCATGGCGGCGAAGAGCGGGGCGTTGGCCAGATTGTAGCGCAGCGTCACCCGGTAATAGCCGCTATTCTCCCCCGTGCTGACGCCGATCGTCTGGGCAGCGGGGGCGGGGAAGGCGGCGCGGGCGGCAATGATGCTCTGGTCGACCAGGGTGCGGCGCTCATTGGTGGTCAGCCCGCCCACTGAGGCACGAGCGGCATCATTGGCTGCCTGTTGCAGGCTATGGGCCGTCATGAACCAGCTGCCATAGCCCAATATGCCCATCAGCAGCAGGATCAGAACCGGCAGGACGAAGGCTGCCTCGATCAGGCTGCTGCCGGCCTGATGGCGGATAAGCCGGATAAGCAGCCGGCATGGTCGGGCAAGGATGCTATCGCAGGTCATGAAAGCCATGGTAGCGCGCATGGTTCAATATCGGGTTTGCCGACCATCCGTCGCGATTGACGGATTTTACATAGGCTTTGGCATGGGTATCCGGACGGGAACGGGCGATTTCGCGCAAATCTTGTGCTGGGCGGATGCGCTCTGTCCGATATGGACGTTGTTGGCGGCAAATCAGGGCATGCTATGCGAGGTGACGACGATCACCGCACCCTCCGTCCCGTAAATGCCATGCAGGCGCGCGATGGCGGCATCTACGGGCGCGAGTACCCCCTCATTGGTCAGCAACTGGGTGGCAAAGCGCATGTCGCCCTCACCCCGCAACACCCGCTCCAGCCGTTCGCGAAACAGCGGGCGGGAGGGCAGTTCGACCAGATCGGCGATCGGCACATCGGCCAGGCGATCGGCAGCAAGGCCGACCATCGCGCAGAAGCTGTCGTTCACCACCTCGATGAAGCCGCGCATCGACACACGGACATAGCCTACGCCGCCATGCACGCCCATGGCTTTGAGGATCGCCGATTTGACGTCGGCCAACCGATGGCGCTGCATGTCGGCAGTAATGTCCCGCAACAACAGAGCGACGCCACCGGCAAAGGGGAATGTCTGCACATGCAGCCACACATCATCGCGAAAGGGGGAGGGGATATCGGCCCCGCTGGCTTCGCCGGAGGACAGGCTGTGGCGGATATGCGCTTCCGTCAGCGATCCGGCCAGTTCGGGAAAGGCGTTCCATAAGGATTGCCCTTCCAGATCGCGGTCCCAACGCTTGGCCATGGCCAGCGCCACGCCATTTACATAAGTGATGGCGAGGTCCGGCCCGCACAGGACCAGCCCCTGATGCATGCGCGCCGCCAGTTCGAAGGTACGATCGGGGGCCGGCGCTTCGTCATCCCCAACCGCCATCGTCCGAAACCGGTCCAGCCCCATGAAGACATGGGTTTCGCGGCCATGATGCGTCACCATCACCGGCTCACGCGATCCGACTTCCCGCCAATGGGCGAAGTTGCGCACCAGTTCGGCGGCGGGCACGCTGCGCCTGCGACGATCATCCAGCATGTCACTTTCCCTCCATGAACCCAACGGAGGGAGGATAGTGCAGATCGGGCGGATCGGATCGCGCAGTTCGATCCGTTATGGAAGAAGCCGGCGATTACAGCGGATGATTACAGGCCGCGCTGATAGTCCAGCGCATCGATGATCTTGCCCCCGGCCATGAAGACCGCGCCCGAACAGGCGAGCGCCAGCAGGTGGCCGCCGGTGCCCGGATATTGTTGCATATAGACATGCCCACGCTCGGCCGCGCCCAGCGCCAGCGCATAGATGACCAGAAACGCCTCGAACTTGGTCTTGATGGTGAAGAGGCTCTTGATCCGTTCCATATCATCCCGTCCGGCTTGCCCTGCCGTCAGGGAGACAAGTCGCCCGACAGCTGCAAATGGTCAACAAGAGTTAACCATGATTGTTCGATCCGGGCAATCAGCCGCGTGTCGCCCAAATCCTGGGGTTCGATGGATAATGGCCAATATTGGGACACGATCTGCGCAATATCATCCAAGCGCGCTTCGTCCACCAGGAAGCGGGGGTCGATGTCGGCGGGGTCGGCCACCACGCGCAATCGGAGGCAGGCGGGGCCGCCGCCATTGGCCATGGATTGGCGCACGTCGACAGGTACCAGTCGGCGGATCGGACCATTGCCGGCGATCAACTGCTCAAGCCATTGCCAGACCGCCGGCGTCTCTTGCGCTTCGGTCGGCAGGATCAGCGCCATGCCGCCGCCGTCGGGCAGGGTGACGAGTTGCGCGTTGAACAGATAGGATTTGATCGCATCGCTCAGGCTGACCGCGCTGGCCGGTACCTCGACGATGTCGACACAGGGCAGAGCCGCGCGCAGGTCGGCGTAGAAGGTCGCCTTGTCGGCAAAGGCCTGCTCATGGGCGAAGAGCACATGCTCGTTGGCCACGGCCACGACATCATTGTGAAAGGCCCCTGCGGCGATCGCCGCTTCGGATTGCTCGACGAACAAAGTGCGGGCGGGGTCCAGGCCATGGTTGCGGGCGATCGCCTTGCTCGCCTCGACATGCTGGCGCGCGGGGAAGGCACCGCCCGCACGGCCATAGACGAAGACTTCGATGCCAGCCTCGCCATGGCTCTGTGCCAGTCGCATATGGTTGGCCGCGCCCTCGTCACCGAAAGGCGCCGGGATCGGATCATGCACGGCGAAGGCCCGGCTGTCGGAAAAGGCGATGCGCAATTGTGCCAGCGTCTGGGGCCATTCATGGCTGCGATGCGGCATGGTGACGAGGTTGGCGACGGTCAGGTGCGTGCGCCCATCCGCCGTGTCGCTGGCCGGCGAGATGGTCGCGGCGTTGGCCGCCCACATGGAGGAAGCGGACATGGCCGCCGCCCGGATATGCGGTTCCGCATTGCCGACATCCGTGCCCAGCTTCGTCAGCCAGGCGACGTCGGGCCGCCATTGCGGCAGGAAGATGCCTTGCGTCAGGCCGAGGCGGATATTGCCCCGCATCTTCTCCAGCCCCTGAAGCGCCGCCGCGCGCGGATGCGACACGCCACCGGCATTGCGCGCGGAGGCGAGGTTGCCAAGGCTGAGGCCCGCATAATTATGGCTGGGACCGATGATCCCGTCGAAATTGATTTCCCGGATGCTCATGCCCGGCCCGCCATGGTGAAGGACGCTCCGATATCGAGGCCAAGTCGTGCTGCGCTGGCCGCGTCGAGCGATATGTCGCCCTTGTCGTCCTGCTGCACGAAACCCCAGGTGCAGCGATAGTCGGCCAGTCGGCCGGTCGCGATCAGCATCTTGTCGCCGCCCTTGTCATGGGTGGCGGACAAAGTGACGTCGCGCGCGCCGGCGATCGTGCGCAGCTGGTCGATCTGCCCCACCATGGTCGGGCCGCCATCGAAAATGTCGACATAGCCCGCATTGTCGAAGCCCTCCGTCTCCAGCATCCGCATCGCCGCGCGGCCATTGGGGTGGGGCAGGCCGATGACGGCGCGGGCGCTGTCGGTCAGCATGGCGGTGTAGATCGGCGTCTTGGGCATCAGGTCGGCGATGAACTGGTTGCCGTTCACCGCATTGAATTCGTCCGCTTCCTGAAAATTCATGCCGAAAAAGCGGCCGGCCAGACCGTCCCAGAAGGGCGACCCGCCTGCCTCGTCGATCACGCCGCGCAATTCGGCCAGCACCTTGTCGCCGAAGCGGCTGCGATGCGCGCGGATGTAAAGATAGCGGCTGCGCGCCAGCAGCAGGCCCAGCCCCTCGGCCCGCTCGCGCGGATGCAGGAACAGGCCGCCGACCTCCGCCGATCCTTCCAGATCGGTGGTGAGCGAGAGCATCTGCGCGCGGAAGGTGCGGCCCAATTCCCGGCTATGCTGGGTCAGCACGCCCAGACGATAGCTGTAGAAGGGCCAGCTTTGCCCGACGGTGGAGAATATCTGGCAAGTGCCGCGCACCTGCCCCGTTTCGACATTTTCCAGCACCATGACGATCAGTTCGTCCTCAATGCCGTCGCCTTCGCGCGCCAATGCTTTTTCGGTTCGCTCCAGCTTGGCGGCCAACGACGTGCGGTCGGGCGGCAGGTTGGTGAAGCCACCGCCGGTCAGCTTGGCCATTTCATAGAGCGTTTGCAGATCGTCCGCGCGCGCGATGCGCATGATGAAGCTCAAGCGGTCATCCCCTCTGTCTGATTATGTCCTGGTATGAATTGCCCCTGCGCGATCCGCCATATGGCCAGCGCCGACAGTTGCGCCCGTTCAGGCAGGCTGTCGGTCAGCAGAAATTCGGCATCGCTATGAATGCTGCCGCCGCGCACGCCCATCGTGTCGACCACAGGCACACCGCAGGCGGCGATATTGTTGCCGTCGCACACGCCGCCCGTGTCGCGCCAGCCGATGCTGAGGCCCAGATCCGCGCCGCATTGCCGGACCAGCCCGAACAATGCCTGCGCCTTGCCGTCCATCGGCTTGGGCGGGCGGCCGAAGCTGCCATGCAGATGCAGGCTGACGTCATGGTCGCGGGCGACATCGGCCATGGCCCGGTCGATCAGTGCGCGGGCGGCGATTTCGTCCGCCGGTGTCCGGGGCCGGAAATTGACCCGCAGCACGGCGTGGTCGGGCACGACATTGTTCGGGCCGCCGCCGTCGATCTTCGCCGGGTTGCAGGAAAAACCGCTGCCTTTGCTACCCGCCTTCAAGCGCAGCGCCAGATCGGCGGCGGCGAGCAGGGCATTGCGCCCATCATCGGGATTGCGGCCGGCATGGGCGCTGAGGCCGGTAACGATGATCGAGAAATTGCCGCTCCCTGCGCGCGCGCCGGCCAGCGTCCCGTCCGGCAGGGCCGACGGTTCATAGGTGAAGGCCGCCAGCTTACCCGCCGCAGCCGTCCGCAGCAGCGCGGCAGAAGACGCGCTGCCCACTTCCTCGTCGCTGTTGATGATGACGTCATAGCCCAGCGTCGCCACCGCCTCCGATCCCTCGATCGCGGTCAGCGCCGCCAGCATGACGGCGATGCCACCCTTCATATCGGCGACACCGGGGCCGTTCAGGATGCCCGGTTCCAGCCAGCGCTGCTCCTGAAACGGATGATCGATGGGAAAGACCGTGTCCATATGCCCGGTCAGCAACAGCCGGATCGGCGCATCGGGGCGAACCGACAGGTGAAGGTGCCGGCCATGGGCGATCGGTTGAACGCGCCCGTCCTGCGTCACGCTCTCGACCGGCGCCGGGGCGATCAGGCGCAGGTCGCCGGGCAGGATGGAAAAGGCGTCGGCCAGCACATCCGCCATTTGAGCAAGCCCGTTCAGATTGCGCGAGCCGCTGTTGATCGCGGCCCAGGCCTGCGTCTGCGCCAGCATCGGCGCGGCAGCCGCGCGATCGAGCAATAGCCGTTCCTGCGATGAAAAATCCCTCATCCGCTTTGATCTATCAGAGCGCCGGGCCGGCCTCCACCCCCGCAATAAAATTGCGTGGTTCAGAAATCATAGGTCAGGGTCAACCGGCTCAGCGTGTCGAGGTCGCGTGTCGTCAACAATGTCTCCGACTCATATTGGATATTGTAGGAAAAAGCCGCCGACAGTCTTGTGCTGACCTTCGTTTCGACCGAGGACAGGGCGTTGAGCGTATAGACGTCGCTCTCCGCATAGCCTGATGCGGTCTGCTTGAACGTCACCGTCGGCGTGGCGCGCCACGCCAGCGCCATCGATCCGCGAACGCCCAATTTCGTTTCCCGATCGCCGATCATATATTTGGCATGACGCACCGAAGGACCGATATCGGCCGACAGATCGACCGGCTTGCTGACGATAAGCTTGTACCCGACACCGACCGAAGCGGTGTAACGCTCGTCATAGCCGATCGACGTATCGCGCTCGAACTGGGCCAGGCCATAGGCGAAGCCGCGCGGGTCGAACTCGTAGCGCGGCTCATAGCCGGCGAAATAACGCTCGCGCGATGTCACGCCGTTGGCGCGGCGATAGTCTGCAGCGGCAGTCAGCTTGTGCGACCATTGCAGGCCGGCGCGGGTGGCCGTGGCCGATGCACTGATGCCCAATTCGCTGGTGGAGCCGGTGGAACGGAAGCCGCCGGCCTCGATCCGGCCGGTCCATAGCTCGTTGAAGCGCGCCTCGCGAATCACAGTGTCATGCGTGGCCTTGGTCCGTTCCTTCCAGCTATTGACCATGCGCTGGATTTCGTCGGCCGATGCCGGATTGGTCTGCTTGGCGATTTTCGACACGGTGGCGATGTCGGTTTCGTTGCCGTTGGCGATCGCCGCTTCCATCATCTCGCGCACGGCGGGTGGCAGCAGGGCCGATTCGGCTGCCTGCGCAGCGGCAGGCAGGGCAGCAATCAGCAACGACAAGGGGATCAGACGGGCATGCATAGGCCCGTCATAGACAAGCGACAGCAGATTTTAAGCCCCCAAAACGCCCATCTGGTCAGATAAGCGCCCGGAACTCCTGCAATATGTCGCGATACAGCTTGCGTTTGAACGGCACGATCAACTCCGGCAGCGTATCGGGCGCTGTCCAGCGCCATTCCCGAAATTCAGGATGCTTGGTCTGGATATCGATGTCGCTGTCCTTGCCGATAAAGCGGGCCAGGAACCAAAATTGGCGTTGGCCGCGATATTTGCCGCCCCACAGCTTGCCGACCAGTTCAGGCGGCAGATCGTAGAAATGCTCGTCCTTGGCCGTGGCGATGATCTCGACCAACTCGCTGCGGATGCCGGTTTCCTCTTCCAATTCGCGCAAAGCGGCGGCTTTCGCTTCTTCGCCTTCGTCGATGCCGCCCTGCGGCATCTGCCACGCCTCGACCACATTATCGAGCCGCTGACCCACGAACACCTTGCCATCCGTGTTGACGAGCATGATCCCGACGCACGGCCGGTATCCCAATTCCTGATCGTTCGGCATCGAAGCCATGATTTCCCCAAACAAATATTGTGACGGCGTCTTTCCATCCCCTGAAAGGCCGCCATCGCCGAACATCGGCGTCTTCGCCAGAATAAGCGGGGTGAGGCCCCGCGTCCATTGGCCGAATCATCATCCTGCCGATTTGCGACCGATCGATGCCACCATAACGAAGGCAATATGCCCCAATGGCCGCTTGGAACCGCACGCCATGGCGCGCATTGGCTTGGGCATGTCCAAACCCGTCCTGCTCTGGCTCCGCCAGGATCTTCGCCTGTCCGATCAGGCTGCACTGACAGCCGCCGCCAGCGAAGGTCCGGTCATACCCGTCTATATATTGGACGATGAAAGCCCACGCCAATGGGCGATGGGCGGTGCGGCCCGCTGGTGGCTGCACCATAGCCTGAGCCGGCTGGACGAAAGCCTGCGGGACAAGGGGTCGCGCCTGATCCTGCGGCGCGGCAAGAGCGTGGATGTGCTGGCGGCGCTGGCGAAGGAAGTGGGCGCATCGCGGATCCATGCGCTGCATCATTATGAGCCATGGTGGCGCAATGCCGAAAAGGCGGTCGCCAGGCTGCTGGACCTGTGTCTGCATGACGGCGGCCTGTTGCTTCCGCCCGGTGCCGTGCGGACGGGGGCAGGGGGCATGTATCGTATCTACACGCCCTTTGCCCGCGCGGTGATGGAGCATATGCCGCCACCGCCGCCCCATCCCGCGCCGGCCCATATAGAAGCGCCGACGCAATGGCCCAAGAGCGAGTCGCTGGAGAGTTGGGCGTTGCTGCCGACAAAGCCGGATTGGGCGCCGGGCTTTGCGAAGGACTGGACGCCGGGGGAAAAGGGCGCGCGCGCCAATGTCGCGAATTTTCTCGATGAAGCGGGCGACTACCCGACCGCCAGAAACCTGCCTTCGATTGAGGGCACGTCGCGTCTGTCCGCGCATCTTCACTTCGGCGAAGTGACGCCTGCCTATGTCTGGCACCGTGTCGAAAGTTCAGGGCATGATGCAACAATCTTTCTTAAAGAGCTGATCTGGCGGGATTATGCCCATGTCCAGATTTGTGAATTGCCCACCTACGGATCGGCCAATGCCAGGACGGATTTCGACCGGCTGAACTGGCGCGACCTGCGGGAAGCGGGGCCGGACTTCACGGCCTGGAAGACGGGACGTACCGGTTATCCGATCGTAGACGCCGGCATGCGGCAGCTTTGGATGACGGGATGGATGCATAACCGTGTGCGCATGATTGCCGCCAGCTTCCTGATCAAGCATTTGCTGATCGACTGGCGCCATGGCGCGCGCTGGTTTTGGGACACGCTGGTCGATGCCGATTATGCCAATAACAGCGTCAATTGGCAGTGGGTGGCGGGCAGCGGCGTGGACGCCAATCTCTTCACCCGCATCATGGCGCCGCTGACACAGTCGGACAAGTTCGACGCGGCCGACTATATTCGCGAATGGGTGCCTGAATTGGCCGACCTGTCCGATGCGGTGATCCATGATCCCGACGCCCATGGCGCGCGCGCGTCCAACTACCCCGCCAAGATCATCGGCCATCGCGAAGGGCGTGAGCGTGCGCTGGAGGCCTATCGCCGTAGCAAGGGGTGATTGCAGCGGCGCCCGGCTTGCGGCAGGATTGACGTCATGAATGCAACCGACCCCCGGCGCGGCAGGCGCGCGCTGTCCGTGCGACGTCCGCCGCGATCGGGCAAGCCACGAATATTGTCGCGTCTGATGGCGCCTGTCTTTCACCGGTTGCTCGATCGAATCGATTTGGGATTGGAAGAAGGCGCTCTGGAAGCCTCTTTGCCCGATGGCACGCGGCGCCTGTTGGGTGGCCGGGCGCCAGGACCGCAATGCGAGGTCGACCTGCAAAGCTGGCGCGCCCTGGTGCGGCTGGCCATCGGTGGATCGGCTGGCTGGTATCGCGCCTGGGCCGCAGGGGAGTGGGACAGCCCCGACCCCGTCCCGCTCTTCGCCCTGTTCATGCGCAACGCCGTGACCTTGGGGCAGGCGGCCCGTCCACGCGGTCCGGGGCGCTGGATCGGCCGGCTGGCGCACTGGGCACGACGCAACAGCCGTGTCGGATCGCGACACAATATCGCCTATCATTATGATCTGGGGAATGATTTCTACAGCCTTTGGCTGGACAAAAATATGCACTATTCCAGTGCCTTGTTTATCGATCCTGACGATCAACATGAAGAGTTGGAGCAGGCCCAGCGACGCAAGGTAGACGCGATCCTCGACCGTCTCGACCTGCACGATGGCGCATCGTTTCTGGAAATCGGCTGCGGCTGGGGTGGGCTGGCGGAGCAGGCGATGGAGCATAGCGCCATCGCCTATAGCGGGCTGACCCTGTCGACCGAGCAAGCCGACTATGCCCGCGACCGGTTGGGATCGGGCGCGCAGATATTGCTGACCGACTATCGGGACGCGCAGGGTCAATATGATGCCATCGCCAGCGTGGAAATGGTGGAGGCGGTGGGAGAGCGCTACTGGCCCGATTATGTCGCCGCCGTCCACCGCCTGCTGAAGCCCGGCGGCAGGGCGGCGATCCAATATATATTGATCGACGACGCGATTTTCGAATCCTACGCGCGCGGCGCGGACTTCATCCAGACCTATATCTTCCCCGGCGGCATGCTGATGTCGGAAAGCCGCTTTCGCGCGCTGGCGGAGAAGGCCGGGCTGGAATGGCGCGACGTTCATCGCTTCGGCCTCGACTATGCCGAAACACTGCGTCGCTGGCGGGTGCAATTCGACCGGGCGATCGACGATGGCCAACTCCCCGCCAGTTTCGACCAGCATTTCGTGGCCTTGTGGCGCTATTATCTGATGTATTGCGAAGGCGGCTTTCGCGGTGGCGGGATCGACGTGGCGCAGGTAACGCTGGTCAAGCCCGCCTGATCGATCAGCCCTCGACGCGTATGCGATGCCCGGTCGGCGCGTCAGACGTCACCAGATCGAGGATCGCCTGCCCGACCACTTCCGGCCCCTTCAGGCTCGCGGGATCTTCGCCGGGGAAGGCACGGGCGCGCATCGCGGTGCGGGTCGCGCCGGGATCGACGATATGGGTACGGATGGCGGAGATATTCTTCACCTCCTCGCCATAGGCGCCGACCAGAGTTTCCAGCGCCGCCTTCGACGCGCCATAGGCCCCCCAATAGGCGCGCGGCGCGGCGACGGAGGAGGTCAGCGCCACCACCCGAGCATCGCCGCTGGCGCGCAACATGGTGTCGAACGCGGCGATCAACGCTTGCGGTGCGGCGATGTTCAAGGTGAGCAGGCGGGCAAATTCCTTGGCATCGATCGCCGGCACCGCTGCCAGCGAACCGAGCGTCGCGGCATTCAGCACCAATATATCGAGCGCGCGCCAGCGGCCACCTATGGCCTGCGCCAAACGCCCGATACTCTCGCCATCGGCCAGGTCGAGCGGCGCGATCGTCGCGCTGCCGCCGGCCTGATGGATGCGATCCTCCACTTCCTCCAGCCCGCCGCTGGTCCGGGCGGTCAGCACGACATGCGCGCCGGCAGCGGCCAGCACCTCCGCCGTGGCGGCGCCGATGCCCCGGCTCGCGCCGGTGACGAGAGCCAGTTTGTCGGAAAGCGGAAGGTTGGAAGTAGACATGGAAATCCGTTCGTCCTGAGGAGGGCCTGAGTTTGGCGAAGACCCGTATCGAAGGATCCTTCGATACGCCACTTCGACTTCGCTCAGTGGCTACTCAGGACGAACGGGGATTTATGCTTGTCAGACGACGCGTTCGGCCAGCAGTTCCAACTGGTTGGTCACCACCGCATCATCCTGATCGGTCAGTTTGGTGGGATAGTCGCCGGTGAAACAGGCATCGCAATATTGCGGGCGGATGTCCGCGCGCTTGGCTTCGCCCAGCGCCTTGTACAGGCCGTCGATCGAGATGAAGGACAGGCTGTCGGCGTGGATGAAATCCTGCATGCCGCCCACGTCCAGCTTATGCGCCAACAGCTTCGTCCGCTCCGGCGTATCGACACCATAGAAGCAGCTATGCTTGGTCGGCGGCGACGCGATGCGCATATGCACTTCGGCCGCGCCCGCTTCGCGCATCATCTGCACGATCTTGAGCGACGTCGTACCGCGCACGATCGAATCGTCGATCAGCACGATCTTCTTGCCCTGGATCAGCGCGCGATTGGCGTTGTGCTTCAGCTTCACGCCCAGATGGCGGACCTTGTCCCCCGGCTGGATGAAAGTGCGGCCGATATAGTGCGAGCGGATGATGCCCAGTTCGAACGGAATACCCGATTGCTGGGCATAGCCGATCGCCGCCGGCACGCCGCTATCCGGCACCGGAATCACATAATCGGCCTCGACCGGATTTTCGATCGCCAACTGCGCGCCGATCGCCTTACGGACCGAATAGACGCTGGAATTGTCGATGATCGAATCGGGCCGGCTGAAATAGACATGCTCGAAAATGCAGGGACGGGCATGCGTCTCACCGAACGGGCGGTGCGAGCGGATATTGCCGTCATTGGTGACGATCACCAGTTCGCCCGGATCGATGGTGCGAACATAATCGGCGCCGACTACGTCCAGCGCCACGGTTTCCGACGCGAAGATGGTCGAATCGCCCAGCTTGCCCATCACCAGCGGACGGATGCCCAGCGGGTCGCGGCAGGCGATCATGCCTTCGGGCGTCATGACGATCAGCGAATAGGCGCCCTCTACCTGCTTCAATGCGTCGATGAACTTGTCGAGCAACGTGCGATAGCTGGAGGTCGCCACCAGATGGATGATGACTTCGGTATCGGACGTCGACTGGAAGATGGAGCCGCGGCGAATCAGTTCGCGGCGCACCTTCATCGCGTTGGAGATATTGCCATTATGGGCAATGGCGAACCCACCGCTGTTCAATTCCGCATAGAGCGGCTGGACGTTGCGCAGCGACGTTTCACCGGTGGTCGAATAGCGCACATGGCCGCAGGCGGTATCGCCCGGCAGGCCACGAATCACTTCGTCCCGGTCGAAATTGCCCGCCACATGGCCCATCGCCCGGTGGGTATGGAAATCATGCCCGTCCCAGCTGGTGATGCCTGCGGCTTCCTGCCCGCGATGTTGCAGAGCGTGAAGGCCGAGCGCGACCATGGCAGACGCCGTTTCCGCACCGGAAACGCCGAAAATGCCACATTCCTCGCGCAACTTGTCGTCGTCGAAGGGGTTTGTCGTAAACATGGGTGTGAGCGGTTCCATAGCCGTTCCTGACAACCCCAAGATGCGACCGGGGCTGTCTCTTGTGCGCGCATATAGTCACTCTCGCGCCGTTTGTCGCCCTCCTGTAACAAAAAAGCGTGGCAGGCTGTGGCAACGCTGCGTTTCGGCGGTCGGTCTATCGGCAAAATGCCCTACTGGCGCTGTTCCGCTTGCCCGGCTACAGACTCGATCCTGATGCATCGTTTCGCCAATCCCGCCCGCTTTTTGAAGATTGCACGTCCGCTGACGGGATGGCTCTTCTGGTCCGGCCTGCTGCTGCTGCTCGTTGGCGCCGCTTGCGGCCTGTTCGTGACACCGGCTGATTATCTTCAGGGGCAGACGGTCCGGATACTCTATATACATGTGCCTGCCGCCTGGCTGGGGATGGGCGGCTGGACCGGCATCGCCATCGCGGCGCTGATGCAACTGGTCTGGCGTCATCCGCTGGCGGCCGTCGCTGGCCGCGCGATCGCCGCGCCGGGCGCGCTGTTCACTGCCATCTGCCTGATGACCGGATCGATCTGGGGTCGTCCCACCTGGGGCACATGGTGGGAATGGGATGGGCGCATGACGTCCATGCTCGTCCTTTTCTTCCTCTATCTGGGCTATATCGCACTCGCCAATGCCAGCGCGCGGCAGGGTCGGCAGGGCGGGGTCAGCAATGTCACGGCGATCTTCGGGCTGGTCGGCGCGGTCAATATTCCTATCATCAACCGATCGGTCGTGTGGTGGAACAGTCTGCATCAGGGGCCGTCGATCACGCTGCGCGGGTCCAGCATCGATGGGTCGCTGCTCTGGCCGCTGGGCTTGACATTATTGGGTTTCAGCCTGCTCTTCGGTGCCATCGTGCTGATGCGGATGCGGGCGATACTGGCAGAAAATAAGGTCGAGGCGCGCATGCAGCGCCTGGCAAGAGGGTAGGATGATGAACCAATGGGCTTTCGTGATTGCCGCCTATGCGGTGACGCTGGCCGGCACCGCGCTCGTCAGCCTGATAAGCTGGCGCGCCATGCGCAGTGCGGAGCGCCGCGCCGATCAACTGTCGGATCGCGGGTGAAGGCGCGATCATGAAGGCCAAGCATCAACGGCTGATCCTCGCGCTGGCGGCGCTGGTAGCGCTGGTCGGCGCAGGCTTGCTCGCGGCCTCCGCCTTGAAGGATGAGGCTGCCTATTTCTATGCGCCGGCTGACGTAAAGACCAAGGGTGTCGAACCCGGCAAGGCGATCCGCCTGGGCGGCATGGTGGTCAAGGGCAGCCTGAAACGCGCGGCCGACGGCATAACCATCCATTTCGACGTCACCGACGGCAAGGCGACCGTGCCCGCGACTTTCAGCGGCATCGCGCCGGACCTGTTCAAGGAAGGCAGCGGCGTCGTAGCGGAGGGCGCTTTCGATGCGAAGGGCACGTTCATCGCGACCAACCTGCTGGCCAAGCATGACGAACGCTACATGCCGCGCGAATTGGAAGGCATGACCTATAATGAGACGACGCACGAGATGAAGGCGGACAAGTGACGATGGGTTTTCCTCCTCACCGTCATCCCGGCAAAGGCTGGGATCGCAATGCCTTGCTGACGGCATGCCCGAAGAAGAAGGATGCCAGCCTTCGTTGGCGTGACGAAGACGTAAATCGGGTGCGCACATGATCGCCGAAGTCGGCCTCGCCGCGCTCTGGCTCGCCGCGGCTCTCGCGCTGTTGCAATTGGTTCTGGCTTTTGCTGGCCTGAAAGGCGGCAAGCCCGAACTGCTCGGCGCCGTAAGGCCCGCCGCGGTGACGCAGGGCATCCTGACCGCCATCGCCTTCGCCGCGCTCATCACCCTGTTCATGCGGTCGGATATGTCCGTGCTGCTGGTTGTCACCAACAGCCATTCAATGAAGCCGTGGCTTTACAAATTCGCCGGCACCTGGGGCAATCATGAAGGCTCGATGCTGCTGTGGGTCACGGTCATGGGTGTGGCGGGCGCCGCCGTCGCCCTGTTCGAACGCGCCCTGAAACGTGATGCCCATATGGCGACGCTGGGGGGGCAGGCCGCTATTTCACTCGGTTTCTACGCCTTCCTGCTTTTCTCCTCCAATCCCTTCGCGCGCATCGCGCAGCCGCCAGCGGACGGGCAGGGGCTGAACCCGCTGTTGCAGGATCCCGGTTTGGCCTTCCATCCGCCGACCCTTTATCTGGGCTATGTCGGCCTGTCGGTCGCCTTCTCCTTCGCCATCGGTGCCTTGCTGACGCGGCAGGTGGATGCCGCCTTCGCCCGCGCGATGCGGCCATGGGTGCTGGCGGCTTGGGTATTGCTGACGCTGGGCATCACGGCGGGCAGCTATTGGGCCTATTATGAGTTGGGCTGGGGTGGCTGGTGGTTCTGGGATCCGGTCGAAAACGCCTCGCTCATGCCCTGGCTGGCGGCGACGGCTCTGCTGCATAGCGTCACCGTGCTGGCGACCCGCGATGCGTTGCGGGCCTGGACGATCATGCTGGCGGTGGTGGCTTTTTCCATGTCGATGGTCGGCACCTTCCTGGTCCGGTCGGGCATTTTGACCAGCGTTCATGCCTTCGCCGTCGATCCGCAGCGCGGCAGCTTCATCCTGGCGCTGCTCGCTCTCTATATCGGCGGCGCTCTGGCGCTGTTCGGCTGGCGGATCGGGTCGGTGCGCGAGGGCGCGCCGTTCGAACTGGTCAGCCGCGAAACCATGCTGGTCGTCAACAATCTGCTGCTGACGGTCATATTGGGGCTGGTGCTGATCGGCACCCTCTACCCGCTGATGACCGAAGCGTTCGGTCACAAGGTTTCGGTGGGTGCGCCTTATTTCGACCGGATCGCCGGGCCGATCGCGCTGGCGCTGATGGTCGCCATGGCGGCGGGGCCGCTGACCCGCTGGCGGAAGGATCGGGCGGGCGTTGTTGGAAAACGATTGCTGGTGCCGATCGCCATAGCATTTGTGGTGTCCATCTCGCTGTCGCTCTTCGCCTGGGCGCGCATCGGCATCCTGCCCTTCCTGGGTCTGGTCATCGCCGTCGCGGTCGGCGTCGCGAGCCTCGCTCCGCTGTGGAAGCGCAAGCTGTTGCGCACCCCGCTCTTCACCTATGGCATGGTCGTCGCGCATCTGGGTTGCGCCGTCAGCCTGGCCGGTATGGCCTGCGACTCCGCCTTTACGGTCGAAAAACTGGTGGCGGCACGACCGGGCGACATGATCCAGACCGCCGGTTGGTCGATCCGTTTCCGTCAGATCACGCCGATCGCCGGCGACAACTGGACCGCGCTTCAGGCGGATATGGATGCCGGTCGCGGCGGCCGTTCGGTCGTCATCCGGCCGCAATCGCGCTTCTTCGCCTCGCCGCCGACCACGACCAGCGAAGCGGCATTGCTGACCCGCTGGGACGGGCAGCTCTATGTCGTGCTGGGCGAAGAAGTGGAGGGCGGCCGCTGGCAGTTGCGTATCTGGTGGAAGCCCTTCGTCACCTTGATCTGGCTGGGCGGCATCATGATTGCACTCGGCGGCGCGCTGGCGCTGGTCGGTCGGGAACGGCGCGGCTGGCTGATGAAATGGCGGGCCCACAATATGACGACAGAGGGCGTCGAGGCATGAGGAAGCTGCTGATCTGGCTGCCACTTGCCCTGTTCCTCGCCTTTGTCGGGCTTTTCGCCACTGGCCTGTTCAAGCCGGACGACCGCGTGATCCATTCCCGGCTGGTGGGGCAACCGCTGCCGGCCTTCACCCTGCCGGCGGCGGCCAGCGATCGGCCTGCGCTCGCCAGCGCCCAGTTTGTCACGGGCAAGCCACGCCTGCTCAACATCTTCGCCAGCTGGTGTGTGCCCTGCGCCGCCGAAGCGCCGCAACTGATGGCACTCAAGCAGGCTGGCGTGGAGATAGACGCGATCGCCATTCGCGACGCCCGGCCGGACGTCGACGCCTTCCTCCAGCGCTATGGCAATCCCTATGCCCGGATCGGCCTCGACGCCCGCAGCGCGGTGCAGATGGCGCTCGGTTCGTCGGGCGTGCCGGAAACCTTCGTGATCGATGGCAAGGGGCGGATCGCTTACCAGCATATCGGGGATATTCGCGCGGACGATGTGCCGATGATCCTAGACCGGTTGAAGGACGCGCAATGAAGCTGATCCTTGCTCTTTTTTGCGCGCTGCTCGCGGTGCCAGCCGCAGCGCAGACCGCGCTGCCGCCCGCGCCCTGGGCCGACCGGCAGATTCCCGACGCTGCGCAGGAGCGCAAGGCGAAGGCGCTGATGGAAACCATCCGCTGCCTCACCTGTCAAAGCCAGTCGATCGCCGATTCGGGCGCCAGCATGGCCGGCGACATGCGATCGCAGATCCGCGAGCGCATCATGGCCGGCGAGCAGCCCGAGGCGATCCGTAGCTGGCTGATCGCGCGCTATGGCGACTGGGTCAGCTATGAACCCACCGCCGCGCCGATCCTGTGGCCGCTATGGGCCGCGCCGATCCTGCTGCTGGGGTTGGGGCTCCTGCTCTTGCGTGGGCGGATCAAGCGGAGGACGCGCGCATGACCGGCTGGTTCCTTGCCTTCGGCCTCGCGGCCATCGCCTTCCTTGCGCTGCTGCTGATCGGCCGCATTCCGCGATCGACTCGCGAAATCAGTGCGGCTGCGCTGCTGCTGGGCCTTGCCGGTTACGCCTGGCAGGGCAATCCGGGACTGGCCGGCGCACCGCGTCTCGCCAAGGACGCGGCCGGCGAGAAGTTCGACGAAAATCTGGCGGAGCGGCGACGCGGTCTGGCCGAGCGATTCGGTCCTGCGGCGCAGTGGATGATGCTGTCCGACGGGCTGGCGCGGCAGGGCAAGACCAAGGAAGCGGCCAATGTCTTGCTGTCGGGCCTGCGCGCCGCGCCAGACGATGCCAATCTGTGGCTGGGTCTGGGCAATGCGCTGATCGCCCATGCAGATGGCGTCGTATCCCCTGGCGCCGATTTCGCCTATCGCCGCGCATTGGCGCTCGATCCCGAAGGCCCGGCGCCGCGCTACTTCTACGGACTTGCTCTGGTTCGCAACGGCCAGTTGCAGGCCGCCCGTGACCTGTGGAAGCCATTGGCGGACAGCGCGCCTGCGGGCAGCCAGGTCAAGGCGGAACTGGACGCCAGCATCGCGCGTATCGACGCCATGCTTGCAGCGGGCGCGCCGCCGTCCCAATGATGCAGTGCAGCGTCCGCATTGCGTGCTCCACAGAGCCGTGATAGGGCGCGGCGGTTTACAGGGGTCGTGCGGGCTATTCCGCCATGCGCCCTCTATTGGGTGTCGATACGAGCATGATCCTTCATGGCTGACCTCCTTCCCAACACCGCTCCGGCTTCCGACGAGGAAGAGGGCGGTCATGGACATGCGCGGCAGAAAGCGACGGTAAAACTGGTGGTCGGGGCGATCGGCATCGTCTTCGGCGATATCGGTACCAGTCCGCTCTACGCTTTTCGCGAAACCTTCCACGGCCATCATCACCTGACGCTGGACGCCGACCATATATTGGGCGTCATCAGCCTGATGTTCTGGTCGATGATGCTGGTGGTGACGCTGAAATATGTCAGCATCATCATGCGCGCCGATAACAAGGGCGAGGGCGGCAGCCTGGCGCTGCTGGCGCTGATCAACGGGCAGACCAAGACGCAGCGCTGGTCGCGCGGCATCGTATTGCTGGGCGTATTTGCGACGGCGCTTTTCTATGGCGACTCGATGATCACCCCAGCGGTGTCGGTGCTGTCGGCGGTCGAGGGCCTGACCGTCTATAATCCTGCATTGGCGCCGGCGATTTTGCCGGTGGCGATCGTCATCCTGCTCGGCCTGTTCTGGATACAGGGGCTGGGCACCAACAGGGTCGCGGCCTTCTTCGGCCCGATCATGCTGACCTATTTCATCACGATCGCGGCGTTGGGCGTGATTTCGATCATGAAGACGCCGGGCATCCTCTATGCCTTCAATCCCTATTGGGCGGTGATGTTCTTCGTCACCGATCCGCTGCCGGCTTTCCTGGCGCTGGGGTCGGTGGTGTTGGCCGTAACCGGGGCCGAGGCGCTTTATGCCGATATGGGGCATTTCGGTCGCAATCCGATCCGCGTGTCCTGGCTCGCCTTCGTGCTGCCGGCGCTGATGCTCAATTATATGGGGCAGGGCGCGCTGCTGTTCCGCGAAGGCGCGGCCGCGCTGCACAGCCCCTTCTACAATCTCGCCCCGCAATGGGGCCAGTTGCCGCTGATCGTGCTGGCGACGCTGGCCGCGATCATCGCTAGCCAGGCGGTGATATCCGGTGCCTTCTCCGTCACGCAGCAGGCGATCCAGCTGGGCTTCATGCCCCGCTTGCGGATCGAACATACCAGCGCGTCGACCGCGGGTCAGATCTACATTCCCCTGATCAACTGGGGTTTGATGGTCATGGTCATCCTGCTGGTGCTGGTGTTCCAGACATCGTCCAACCTGACCGCTGCCTATGGCATCGCGGTGACGGGGGCGATGTTCATCGACAACGTATTGCTGACGGTGGTGCTGTACCGCCTGTGGCATTGGAAATGGTATTATGCCGCGCCGGTGCTCGGCATTTTCTATCTGGTCGACGGCGCCTATCTGGCGGCGAACCTGACCAAGGTGCCGGACGGCGGCTGGTTCCCGCTGCTGATCGGCTTCATCGTCTTCACGCTGCTGACGACCTGGTCGCGCGGTCGCCGGCTGGTGCAGGACCGGTTGCGCGAAGCGGCCATGCCGATCCCGGTCTTCGTGGCCTCCGCCGCCAACAGCGCGGTGCGGGTGCCCGGTACGGCCGTGTTCATGACCTCCACGCCCGATGGCGTTCCCCATGCGCTGCTGCATAATTTGAAGCATAACAAGGTGCTGCACGAACGGGTGATCCTGCTGACCGTGAAGATCAGGGACGTGCCGGTGGTCGAGGATGACGGCCGCTGCAAGCTGGAGGATCTGGGCCGGGGCTTTTTCCGCATGGTGCTGCAATATGGCTTCATGCAGGAGCCGGACGTGCCGGCCGCGCTCAAGAACGTCACCGGGTGCGGTCAGGCGTTCAAGATGATGGACACCAGCTTCTTCCTGGCGCGCCAGACGTTGCTCCCCTCGGCCAAGCCGGGCATGCCGTTGTGGCGCGAGAAGATCTTCGCCTGGATGCTGCGCAACGCGGAAAGCGCGATGGAGTTTTTCCGCCTGCCCACCAACCGCGTCGTGGAATTGGGCAGTCAGGTCGAAATCTGATTTTCATATCTGGAAGTTCACACCGTCCTGAGTGGACCGGTGATGAGCGATGGTTTCCGGATAGGACAGCAAAATAGGGCGCGACCGGATGGCCGCGCCCTTTCCAATTTCCGATCGAAGCCGGATCAGGCCGCGTCGCGGTCCTTGTTGATGTCGACCAGCTGACCGCCATTGACGGCGATCTTCTTGGGCTTCATCGCTTCGGGCACTTCGCGCACGAGTTCGATAGTCAGAAGGCCATCGGCCAGGTCGGCCTTTTCGACTCGCACGAAATCGGCGAGTTCGAAGCGGCGCTCGAAGCTGCGGTTCGCGATGCCGACATGGAGGAATTTGGAGCGATCCGCGGAGGAGGCGTCATCCTTTCGCCCGATCACCTGGAGCAGGTTCTGCTGGGCGGTGATGTCGATCTCGTCGGGGCGGAAGCCGGCGATGGCCAGCGTCACGCGATAGCGGTCTTCCGAAAGACGTTCGATGTTGAAGGGCGGATAATTGTCGCCTTGCGCCAGCCGGGCATTATTTTCGATCAGGTCGAACAGACGATCGAAACCCACGGTGGAGCGGCGATAGGGGGTGAGGTCGAAACCACGCATAATCATAATCTCCCAAAGGGCAGATGAACGTGCCGGACCCAATCATTGGCATCCGGCGATAGGATGTCCGACCCCATGTGGCGGCTGGACAAGCATGGATATGGTCTTGGCGTTCCGGCTTTCAAGAGCAGGGCGATGTTGGAAAATGCCGCCTTAACTTCGCACATGTCCCGCAAGTTTCGACATTAAGTTGTGCGCGCCCGATCCTATCGAAAAGGTCGCGCACCTTTACATGGCGGCGTCGGATCGAACAGAAAGATGCAAGAAAAGAGCGGGATAGGACAGGGTAAATAAAAAGCACCCGGATCATGCTTTCATGATCCGGGTGCTTAATGGACGATTGCTCGTCTCCCCCTTGGCCTGCCTCAACCGCTTCTTAGCCCCCTAAGCTCGAAGCGGGATGCAGTATCCCTGAACCACGGCCTTTTACCTGTGCTTCCGAAGCCTTGCTATGACTGGCGCAGCCCGCTGTCACGGGCAAAATCAGGCTGGTGTGATTTTCGGTTCGTCCCTGTGGCGGCAATGCAACAATCGGGCAATGCTTGCCGTTATGTCGGCTGATCCCTAGACCCTCATCCATATCACTATCGAAGGGCCGTTCGCGCCACATGATTCTATCCCGTTACGAACGCATGATCGCCAAACGCTACCTGCTGCCGGGCAAGGGCGAAGGGTTCATCTTCCTCGTCGCCGGCATCAGCCTGGTCGCGGTCATGCTGGGTGTCGCCGCGCTCATCATCGTCATGAGCGTCATGAACGGCTTTCGCGCCGAGCTGTTTGACAAGATCGTCGGCCTCAATGGCCATGCCGTGGTGCAGGGCTATGGCGGGCGGCTGCCCGATTGGCAGTCGGTGCTGAAGGAGGCCAAGGCCACGCCGGGCGTTACCAGTGCCACGCCGATGATCGACCAGCCGCTGCTGGCGACCTTCGACGGCCGGGTAGAGGCCATATTGGTGCGCGGCATGACGGTGCCGGATATTCGCAGCAACAAGACGCTGAAGAGCAAGATACTGGCTGGCAACATGAACAATCTGGTCGCCAATGGCGGCAAGATCGGCATCGGGTCGCGGCTGGCGGAAAATCTGGGCATCCAGCTGGGCGACAGCCTGACCATCATCAATCCCGCCGGCCGTTCCACCCCCTTCGGCACGGTGCCCCGACAGGTGGCCTATCAGGTCGCGGCGATCTTCGAAGTCGGCGTCTACGACTATGACAAGGCGATGGTCGTCATGCCGATGCAGGATGCGCAGACATTGCTGTTGCTGGGCGATGTCGTGGGCATGATCGAGGTCGAGACGGTCAATGCCGACAAAGTAGGCCAGATATTGGAACCGCTGGCCGGCAAGGTCGCCGGGCGCGCCGTCGTTACCGACTGGCGACAGATGAACGCATCCCTGTTCGAGGCACTGGCGGTCGAGCGGGTGGCGATGTTCGTCGTCCTGTCCATCATCGTGCTGGTGGCGGTGTTCAACATCCTGTCGTCGCTTATCATGCTGGTGCGGGCCAAGACGCGCGACATTGCGATTCTGCGGACGATGGGCGCGAGCCGGGTGGGACTGGTGAAGATCTTCATGACCGTGGGCGTGACCATCGGCACGCTGGGCATGGTGACGGGTATGATCGTCGGCTTCACCTTCCTCTTCTTCCGCCAGAGCGTGGTGAATTTCGTCCAGTTCGTGACGGGCCAGAATTTGTGGGATCCCTCGATCCGCTTCCTGACCGAACTGCCATCGAAGCCCGATCCGGTCGAGATCGCCATCATCTGCGTCATGGCTTTGGTGTTCAGCTTCCTCGCCACGCTTTATCCGGCCTTCAAGGCCGCCAACACCGATCCCGTGCAGGTGCTGCGCTATGAATGATATCCTCAAGGTCACGGGCCTTGCCCGCAGCTTCACGCAGGGCGGCGTCACCATAGAGGTGTTGCGCGGCGTGAACCTTAACGTCGGGCCTGGCGAGATCGTGGCGCTGCTGGGGCCGTCCGGTTCGGGCAAATCGACCTTGTTGCAGGCGGTCGGCCTGCTGGAAGGCGGGTTCGACGGGTCGATCCGGATCGCAGGCGAAGAAGCGGCCAAGCTGGACAATGACGGGCGGACGCGGTTGCGCCGCGACGCGCTCGGCTTCGTCTATCAATTCCATCATCTGCTGCCCGATTTCAACGCGACGGAGAATGTCATCCTGCCGCAGGTGATCCGCGACAAGGATATGGAAAGCGCCAAGGCGCGAGCTGAACTGCTGCTGACATCGCTGGGGCTTGGCCATCGACTGGACCATCGGCCGAGCCAATTGTCGGGCGGCGAGCAGCAGCGCGTCGCCGTGGCGCGGGCGCTCGCCAATCGCCCCGCGCTGGTGCTGGCGGACGAGCCGACCGGCAATCTGGACGAACGGACGGCCGATGTCGTGCTGGCCGAGTTCCTGCGGCTGGTGCGCGAAGAGGGATCGGCCGCTCTGGTCGCGACCCATAATGAGCGGCTGGCGCAGAAGATGGACCGGGTGGTCCGGCTGCATGCCGGGGTGCTGGAAGGCGCCTAGGGCATTT
Organism: Sphingobium limneticum; assembly: GCF_008710165.1. NCBI lineage: Bacteria > Pseudomonadati > Pseudomonadota > Alphaproteobacteria > Sphingomonadales > Sphingobiaceae > Sphingobium > Sphingobium limneticum. The sequence goes on from NZ_VYQA01000009.1 coordinate 62,142, forward strand.
TGAAGCCGGCTGGCACGGCGAATAGTGAGGATGATCCGATCAGATCATCCTCTATGCCGCGGCCGTCGCACCATCTCTGACATTGGCAACCAGCACGCGGTCGCGACCTTCCGCCTTTGCGCGCAGCAAGGCAGCGTCGGCGGTCTGAAGCAGGCGGTCGGCACGGCCATGGTCCGGGAAGGTCGCAAGGCCGAAGCTGGCGGTGATCGCACCCAGTTCCCGACCGCGATGTTCGATCCGCAAATCCTGGATGGAACGCTGAATCTGAATGGTGCGGCCGAGCGCCTGGTCGAGGCTGAAACCGGGCATCAAAATCACGAATTCCTCGCCCCCCAAGCGGAAGGCATGGCCATTTTCCCGCAAGGCATCGGCTAACACCTTGCCGACCGCGCGCAATACGGCGTCGCCGGCATCATGGCCGAAACTGTCGTTGAACCGCTTGAAATGGTCGATGTCGATCATCAGGCAGGTGAGCGGTGAAAGATTGCGTTCGGCTTCGTTGACCAGCGTTTGAAGCATGATGTCGAATTGACGGCGATTGGGCAGGCCGGTCAGCACATCGGCCATCGCCATGTCGCGCAAGACATCGCGCAGGCGGAGATTGGCGAGGGCAAGGCCGATGTTTTCGGCCAGCATCTCCAGATATTTGCCGGTACGTTCCAGATGGCTGGCATTGGCGTGTACCGGCTCCTCATAATAAAGCATGCCGATGCTTTCGCCCTGCGCCGCGAGCGGGATGCAGATCGTGCTGATCGCACCGGTGGCATCCAGATGGTCGCAGGGAATATCCACCATCTCGCCGATCGGTCGATGCGTCTGGCCACGGCGCAACGCCCAGCAGGCGGAGGGAGCAAATTCCTTGCGCGAATAAGCGGGGGCGAGCCAGTCGCAGGCCTGTGTCATGGCGTTGCGGCGGGCGTCGTGAATATAGAGGCGGCCGGGGAAATCCGGCGCGATTTCGGGGGCGAAGCGGCGGACCACCTCCACCAGATCATGCACGCTGTCGCAGCCCTGCAGGCGTTGGGTCAGGCGGGACAGCAAGTCGCGCATGGTGCGGTCGGTGTCGCGTTCCTGCTCCAGACGCTGCCGCTCCAGGCCGTTTTCGCGGAAGATGCGGATGGCCTGCGCCATGTCGCCAATCTCGTCCACATGGGCGCTGTCGGGCGGGATGGCATCCCAATCTTGCGCGGCCAGACGGGTGACGACGTCGCTCAGGCTGACGACCGGCCGCAGGATGCGCTGTTTCAGGACGAAATAGAGGACGCACAGGAAGAGCAGGGCAGTGATGCCCAGCATGACTTCCGACATGGTGCGCCATTGACGGGCAGTGTCGGTTGCGCGCGACACGGCGTGGTCGGTGCGCTGATCCAGCATATATTGGAATTTGCCGACCTGCGCGGCGACGCGGTCCAGTTCGCGGCCATATTCGTCGCCGAACAAGATGGTGCGGCCGGTCTTGTCGTCGCCCGCCTGAGCGGCGCGGATCGCGGCGTCCTGCTCGTCCGTCAGCGCGTCCGACCAATGCAGCGCCTGACCCAGTGCGGCAAGTTCGCTTTCATTGGCGCCGGCATCGCGCAGATGGGCGACGCGCTGCTTGACCGACTTCAGCGCGCCCTTCTCACGACGGTAGGCGATCAGATGGCTCGGATCGCCGCTGATGACGAAGCCGCGCGCCTGTTCGGTAAGGCGATAGACATCCTCCTCCAACGTGGCGGTGGCCTGGTCGAAGGTGGCGCGTTGGGCGACGGCGGCGCGTTCGCGTTCTTCGGCGCCCGATGCCATCAACATGGTGGCGCCCGACGCCAAAGTCAGGGCGACGGTGGCTCCATAGGCCCAGTTGGTGATGGTAGACAGACGCATGATGCGAGCGACGGTAGCAGGGACAGGTTGGCAATCCGTTAAGGATGTTGACCGTCGGGCAGGTCGGCCGACCGCTTTACCCACAGATTTCGTGGCGAGGGGGGTGGGCCGAATCGCGCGGCATCCCTAGATTGGGGGCATGCCCCATGCTCCTTTCGTTCCGCTGCGCGTTTTTTCCTCCTTCACCATGCTGGAAGGGGCGATCGACCCCAAGAAGATCGCCAAGCAGGCGAAGGCTTTGGGCTTTCCGGCGGCGGCGATCACGGACCGGAATGGGCTTTATGGCTCGATGGCCTTTTCCGACGGGTGCAAGGATGAGGGCGTGCAGCCGATCATCGGCGCGATGCTTGGGATATTACGGCCGGGCCGCCCCGCCAACGCGCCGCCGGTGCATGACTGGATCGCGCTTTATGCGCAGGATGCTGGGGGATACGACAATATCTGCGCGCTGGTGTCGATGGCGCATCTGGACCGGCCGGTCGAAGACGTGCCCCATGTGACGATCGAGGCGCTGGAGGGGCGGACCGACGGCGTCATCGCGTTGACGGCGGGTGGCGAGGGCGCGCTGGCGCGGTTGTTCGCCGAGGATCAGCCGGACGCGGCGGTCGCCTATGTCGAGCGGCTGGAAGCGCTGTTTCCGGATCGGCTCTATATCGAGATTTGCCGCCGGCTGGACCCGGTCGAAGGCAAGGCCGAGCCACAACTGCTCGAAATGGCCTATGATCGCGATCTGCCATTGGTCGCGACCAATCCGACCTGCTTTGCCGAGCCGCATTTTCATGAGGCGCATGACGTGATGCTGTGCATCGCCGACAGCGCCTATGTCGAAACGCCCGATCGCCGCACCAGCTCGCCCGACGCGTGGATGAAGCCGGTGGGCGAGATGAAGCGCCTGTTCGAGGATCTGCCCGAGGCGCTGGCCAACACGCTGGTCGTCGCGCAACGCTGCGCCATTGCCGCGCCCAAGCGCAAGCCGATCCTGCCCAGCCTTGCGGGCGATATCGAGGGCGAAAGCATCATGCTGCGCGATCAGGCGACGGCGGGGCTGGAGGCGCGACTGGCCAAGGCCGGGATCATCGGGGAGGAAGCGCGCAAGCCCTATTTCGACCGGCTGAAGTTCGAGACGGACATCATCATCCAGATGGGCTTTCCGGGCTACTTCCTGATCGTGGCCGACTTCATCAAATGGGCGAAGGATCATGACATTCCGGTGGGTCCGGGCCGTGGTTCGGGCGCGGGGTCGCTGGTCGCCTGGGCGCTGACCATCACCGACCTCGATCCGTTGCAGCTTGGCTTGCTGTTCGAACGCTTCCTGAACCCGGAACGCGTGTCGATGCCCGACTTCGACATCGATTTCTGCGAAACGCGGCGCGGCGAGGTGATCCGTTACGTTCAGCAGAAATATGGTGCGGACCATGTGGCGCAGATCATCACCTTCGGTAAACTGAAGGCGCGCGCGGTGCTGAAGGACACGGGCCGCGTGTTGCAGATGAGCTATGGGCAGGTGGACCGGCTGGCCAAGCTGGTGCCCAACCATCCGACCGATCCGTGGACGCTGGAACGGTCGCTGAATGGCGTCAGCGAGTTTCGCGCGGAATATGACAATGACAATCAGGTCAAGCGCCTGATCGATTATGCGATGAAGCTGGAGGGATTCCCGCGCCACAGTTCCACCCATGCGGCGGGCGTGGTGATCGGCGACCGGCCGTTGCAGCAATTGGTGCCGCTCTATCGCGACCCGCGATCGGACATGCCGGTGACGCAGTTCGACATGAAATATGTCGAGGGCGCCGGCTTGGTGAAATTCGACTTTCTGGGTCTGAAGACCCTGTCGGTGTTGCAGAAAGCGGTGCAATTGCTGGCGGCGCGGGGCGTGCATGTCGATCTCGACACGCTCGCCTGGGATGACGAGGCGGTTTACGAACTGCTCCAGCGCGGCGACACGGTCGGCGTGTTCCAGCTGGAATCGGAAGGCATGCGCAAGACGCTGGCGGCCGTGCGTCCGACCAACTTCGGCGACATCATCGCGCTGGTGTCGCTCTACCGCCCTGGCCCTATGGACAATATTCCGATGTTCGGTCGCCGCAAGAATGGCGCGGAAGAGATTGAATATCCGCACATTCTTCTGAAGCCGATCCTGGAAGAGACGTATGGCATCTTCGTCTATCAGGAACAGGTGATGCAGGCCGCGCAAATCCTGGCCGGCTATAGCCTGGGTGACGCCGACCTTCTGCGCCGCGCCATGGGCAAGAAGGTGAAGGCGGAGATGGACGCGCAGCGGTCCCGCTTCGTGGACGGTTGTGCGCGCAGCGACATCAAGCCGGCTAAAGCGAACGAGTTGTTCGATTTGATCGACAAGTTTGCGGGCTATGGTTTCAACAAATCGCACGCCGCGGCCTATGCTTTGCTCGCTTATCAAACGGCGTGGTTGAAGGCCCATTATCCGGCGGAATTCTATGCCGGGTCGATGGCGTTCGATATCCATCTCACCGAAAAGCTGACTGTGTTCGTCGACGATATGCGGCGCATGGGGCTGACCTGCCTGGCGCCGGATCTGAACCGCAGCGAGGCGGACTTTACCGTCGAGGCGGTGCCTTGCGAGGGTGAGGATAAGAGGCTGGGCTTTGCCGTGCGCTATGCGCTGGGCGGGCTGAAGGGCGTGGGCGAAAAGGCGATGGAGCAACTGGTCGCCGAACGTGCGGCGACCGGGCCATTCAAGTCGCTCGATGATTTCGCCGATCGGATCGAGCCGCGTCTGCTGAACCGGCGGCAGTTGGAAAGCCTGGCGGCAGCGGGGGCTTTCGATGGCATCCATGAAGACCGTGCGGGCGTGCATGCGGCGGCGGAAACCATCTTGTCTGTCGCATCGAGCAATGCGCAGGCGCGCGAGAGCGGGCAGGGCGGTCTATTCGGCGATGTCGAGACGCCCCATGCCGATGTGCGCATTCCGCCGCATCAGGCCTGGACCGTGGCGGATCGCATGGCGCAGGAGAAAGAGGCGTTCGGCTTCTATTTCTCCGCCCACCCGGTGGACCGGTACAAGCATCTGGCCGATGCGCGGGGCGCCAAAAGCTATGGCCTGATCTGCCAGTCGCCCATGCCCGCGCCCAATGCCGAAGGGCGGTCGATGACGATCATGGCGGCGATGGTCGAGGATGTACGCTGGCGCGAGACGAAGCGGGGCGCGCGCTATGCCAACGCGACCTTCTCCGACCAGAGCGGGCAGTTTCAGGCGAGTTGCTTCGATGAAGAGGCGTGCAAGGCAATCGAGGAATTGTCGAAGGACGGCGATTGCGCGCTGTTGATCGTGGAACTGGACCGGTTGCCGGGCGAAGAGACACCGCGCGTCACCGTGCGCGGCGCCGAGCCATTCCGCGCGATCGCCAGTGCGTCGCGAATGGAGTTGACGGTGGATATCGACACGGTGCAGGCGGTCGAGGCGCTGGCGGCCTTGCTGGCCGGGGCCGGAGGCGGGCGCAGCGAAGTATTCTTGCGGGCGCCTGTAGGCGACGGACAGGCTGCCAAGCTGTTTCTGGGCGATCATTATAGTCTGGGCGCGGATCAGGTTGATGCGATCGCGACGATCAGGGGGCTGACGGTCCACAGGTTCGAGCGGATGGATGTGAAGGCGGATGGCTACCGCACCAAGATGCGGCGGATGGCCATGCGGTTGGCGGGGTAGGGAAGGTACGGCTGGTGGCCAGAAATTCCCTTACCGCTCTTCGTCACCCTGAACTTGTTTCAGGGTCCATTTGCCGCCACCGAGCAAAGGCTTGTTAGGCTTGATGGATGCTGAAACAAGTTCAGCATGACGAGTAAACATGAATCCGCCTAAAACAACCGCATCTGGGCGCCTTCAGGTGGGCGGAAGAGGTCGGTGCGCAGGATCAGGCGTTCGGCGCCGAGGCCAGCGCGTTTGCGGGCCTTGAGGAAGCGGGTGCGGATGAGGTCGGCCCAGACGCCTTGACCACGCATGCGAGTGCCGAAATTCGGATCATTGTCCCGCCCGCCGCGCAGGTCGCGGATGATGGCCATCACCTTGCCCGCGCGATCGGGATAATGGGCCTCCAGCCAGGCGCGGAAGAGCGGGGCGACTTCGTTCGGCAGCCGGACGGGGATATAGGTGACTTCGCGCGCGCCTGCCTGTGCGACGCGGGCGACCAGCGCTTCGATCTCATGGTCGGTGATGGCGGGGATGATGGGCGAAATGCTGGCGGTGACGGGGATGCCCGCTTCGGCCAGTTGGCGGATCGCCTCGACCCGGCGCAGCGGATGCGGGGCGCGGGGCTCCAACGTGCGAGCGATGGCCGGGTCCAGGCTGGTGACGGATAGCACGACCGCGACCAGCCCGTCCCGCGCCAGATCGGCAAGCAGATCGATGTCGCGCAGGATGCGGTCGGACTTGGTGGTGATGTAGGTCGGGTGACGGGTTTCGACCATGATCTCCAATATGGAGCGGGTGATGCCCCAATCCTTTTCGATCGGCTGATACGGGTCGGTATTGGTGCCCATGGCGATCGAGGCCACGACATAGTTTTTCTTCGACAATTCGGCGCGCAGCAGTTTGGCGGCGTCAGGCTTGGCGAATAATTTGGTTTCGAAATCCAGGCCGGGCGACAGGTCGTGATAGGCGTGCGACGGTCGGGCGAAGCAATATATGCAGCCATGTTCGCAGCCGCGATAGGCGTTGATCGACTGGCTGAAGCCAATATCGGGGGACTGGTTGCGGGTCACGATCGTGCGGGGATGTTCGATCGTGACCTGCGTTCTGGTGCGGGTGAGCGGACCGTCAATGTCGCCGATCGCGTCCAGCCAGTCGCCGTCCGCCTCCCGCTGGGGCAGGTTGAAGCGGCGGCTGTCGCCGTTCAGTGTTGCGCCCCTGCCTTTCTCGATCGCCATGGCCGATAAGAACATATCAGGAACGATGTGTCAATCGAGACAGCGAGTCAGACGGGTGAAGCGATGTCCAGTTATTAATTTGTTAGCTAACTAATTCAATGAAGGCTTTAAAATCGACCTTATGAAATATCCTTCGATACGCCATTTCGACTTCGCTCAACGGCTACTCAGGACGAACGGGACAATGCTATTATAGCCTTATCGCTCGGTCAGGCGGGGCATCAGTTCCACGAAATTGCAGGGGCGGAAACGGCTGTCCAACTGGGTGATCAGGATGCCGTCCCAGGCGTCCTTCACGGCGCCAGTCGAGCCGGGCAGCGCGAAGATGTAGGTGCCGCGCGCGACGCAGGCGGTGGCGCGGGACTGGATGGTGGAGGTGCCGATGCTCTGGAAGCTCAGCCAGCGGAACAGCTCACCGAAACCGGGAATTTCCTTGTCCTGCACCTGAGCCAGCGCTTCGGGCGTGACGTCGCGGCCGGTGACGCCGGTGCCGCCGGTGGTGAGAATGACGTCGATGTCAGGGTCGTCGATCCAAGCGTGGAGGCGCGCGACGATGGCGGATTTGTCGTCGCGCTCGATATAGCGGGCGGCGAGAATGTGCCCCGCGCTTTCCAGCCGTTCGACCAGCGTGTCGCCGGAGCGATCCTCGGCAAGGCCGCGCGTATCCGACACGGTCAGCACGGCGATGCGAACCGGAATGAAGGTCCGGCTCTCGTCGATCGGCATCAGTCCGAGCCGCCGCCCATGGAACTGCGACCATCCGCCTTGCTGAGGCGGACCAGTTTCACGCCCTTGGCATTGGGGAAGGTCGGCCACATGCCCTGCGCCATGCCGGTCAGGCAATCGGCGCTGCCCTTCGCCTGGATCTGGTACATCCAGTAGTTGCGCATGACGATGTTCACATAAGCGCGGGTTTCATAATAGGGCAGCGATTCCATGAAGAGCAGCGGATCGCCCTTGTCATGGACCTGCGTATTCCACCGATCGACCGGCAGCGGGCCGGCGTTGTACGCGGCCATCACCTTGGGCAGCAGGCCGCCGGTGGCGCTCATGTCGCGCAGCGATTCCAGATAGCGCTGGCCATATTCCATGTTGGTCGACGGCACGAATAGTTGCGCCGCGTTGGTGAGGCCCACATCGCCCGCCGTGCCTGGGCGCACCTGCATCAGGCCGCGCGCACCCGCGCTGCTGACCACATCGGAGCGGAAACCGGATTCCTGAAGCGTGTGGGCGTAGATGAGCGAGGGATCGACGCGCCAGCCACCATCGGGGCGCCAGTCGGGCGCGGGGAAACGGGCGAAGCTGTCGGGCTGCTTGCCGGCCGGGCCGTTATGGGCGAGCCAGAGCTGGGTGGCGGGCAAGTTCAGCGCGCTGGCGAGGCGGAGCAGGGCATCATATTGATCGCTGCCGCCGATTTTCGCCTGATAGCGGATAAGTTCGTCAGCCCGGCCATTGTCGCCGATCGCGGACAGGGCGATGGCGGCGCGGGCATTGGGGCTGCTCTTGAGCTTCTGCCATTCCAGGGCGCCGAAGCGGCTGCCGACCGGCGCGCCGCCCAAGGGCAGGCCAAGCGATTCGCGGGCGAGCAGGCCGTAGAAGGTTTCGTCGGAACGGGCGGCCTGCTTCAGATAAGTGGCGACCTTTTCCGCTTCGCCGCAGACCATATAGGCGCGCGAGGCCCAATAGGCGCCGGCCGATCGCATGTCGGTGTCACCCGCCAAAGCGGCGACATTGGCAAAGGCAGGGGCGGCAGCGCGGCAGTCATTCTGGCGCCATGCTGCAAGGCCCGTGGTCCAGTGCGCCTGTACGGTCCAATCGCCGCCGGTGCGGGTTTCCAGCGCGCGCGCGGCCATGCGGCGGGCGTTGGTGTCGTCATTTTCGATATAATAGGCCCAGGCGACGCGCTGGCGCACTTCGGTCAGGCCTTCATTGGTCAGGCCCGCTTCGCCGGTGCCCAGCAGCCCTTCGGCGCCGATCGGATCGTCATTCTTGACATAGGTCTGGATCTGGCCGGCGAGCGCCTGCGCGGCGACGTCAGTCTTTACGGCGGCGACATATTGCCGGCGAGGGGCAGCGCCAAGCCACACCATCTTCTGGATCTGCGGCAGGGTGGGCAGGATGGTCGCGCCGCGCCGTTGCGCCAGACGGGAAAGCTGATCGGCCTTGGGCAGCCAGGCGGCCTTGTTGATGAGGTCGAGCAGGTCGAACAGTTCGACCCTGGGCGAACCCTTGGCCAGATAGAGTTCGGACAGGGCCAGCGGACGAACGGCGTCCTGGCTGTCCAGCGTGGCGATCATCGCCGTCGCATCGGTCCATTGCTGGGACTGGATCGCGGTGAAGATGGCACGATAACGGGCCTTGTCGCCGTCGCTCAGTTGGAGGGGGGAGGCGTCGGCGGAAAGGGTCGTCGGCAGGACCGGGGTGGTTTCGGCCTTGGCAGGCAGCGTGGCGGCAAGGCCCATCGCGATCAGGGCAAGGCGGGATATTTGGGTCGCGGCGCGAATCACGGACGGGCTTCCTCGATCAGGCTTTGTAATATGCGCCAACATTCCGCCTTCGCCGCGGGCTGGGTCAGCAGCAGCCGGGGGTGGAATGTGGCAATGGCGGGCACAATGCCGCCATCATGGTTAAAGTCGTGTAAACCGCCGACCGCCGCGCCGTTACCGGTCGGGAGCAACGCACGGATCGTCCGATCGCCCAGCAACAACAGGCGCCGGGGCTGGGCCAGCGCGACATGGGTGCGCATCCGCTCGGCGGCGGCGGCGAGATCCGATGCCTCCACCATGCCGCCGGGGGGACGAGCGGTAAAAAGAGAGGCGAGATGGATGGCACCACGGTCGAGGCCGATGGCGCGCAACATCGCGTCGAACAGCAGGCCGGCGCGATCGGCCAGCAGGCGGCCTTCGAAGAGGTCGGCGGGATCGGGCAGGTCGGTGACGACCATCAGCGCAGCCTGCGCTTTGCCGACCGGTGCGATCTGTGTGCCGGACCAGCGCCGTTCGGGCTGCGCGGGATCAGTGGCCAGCCAATCAAGGAACGATTCGAGCGTTCGGGGCTTATCCACCACAAAGGCTGAAAAAACGGCTTCATTCGCGGCCGCAAGGCGAGCCGGCGCCGGACGCAACCAATTGACGGGCGCTTCCGTTACGGCACCGTCCACACCGGCCAGTTGCCACCATGCCAGATAGGCATCGGCGCAAACTGCCGCATCATCCTGCAATAAACCCCGCATCACAATCAGCTAGGGCCAGAGGTTGACGATCGGGTCAAGGTGCTTCATCGCCTTGGGTGGTAAACTGTTGGACTAATGCGGCGATCGGAAAAGACGGGGTGCAGCCCGCCGACGTCGACATGGAGGGATGAATGAGCGAACGGGAATCGATGCCCTATGACATCGTCATCGTCGGTGGAGGGCCGGCGGGACTGTCAGCGGCGATCAGGCTGAAGCAACTGGCGGAAAAGGCCGGCCAGGAACTGGCCGTGTGCGTGCTGGAAAAGGGGTCGGAAATCGGCGCCCATATCCTGTCCGGCGCAGTGATCGATCCCAGGGCGCTCGACGAATTGCTGCCGGAATGGCGGGAGCAAGGCTGTTCGCTAGCAGAAGTGCCTGTGACGGACAACCAGCATTGGTTCCTGACCAAGACCGGCAAGATCGCGATGCCGCACATCATGACGCCGGGCTGGATGCACAATAAGGGCACCTATACCGGATCGCTGGGCAACCTTTGCCGCTGGCTCGCGGAACAGGCCGAGGGGCTGGGCGTCGAAATCTTCCCCGGCTTCGCGGCGGCGGAAATCCTCTACAATGAGGATGGCAGCGTGAAGGGTGTGGCCACCGGCGACATGGGCATCGACCGGGAAGGCAACCACAAGGGCGATTATCAGCCCGGCCTGGAGCTGCATGCCAAATATACCTTCTTCGCCGAAGGCGCGCGCGGCCACCTTACCAAGATATTGAAGCGCCAGTTCGCGCTGGACGCGGACAGCGAGCCACAGGTCTATGGCCTGGGCATGAAGGAATTGTGGGATATCGATCCCGCGTTGCATCAGCCGGGACTGGTGATCCACTCGCAGGGCTGGCCGCTGACGGACGCCTATGGCGGCGGGTTCCTCTATCATCAGGCCAATGGGCAGGTGGCGTTGGGCTTCGTCGTGGGGCTGGGTTATCGCAACCCGCATCTCTATCCGTTCGAAGAGTTCCAGCGCTGGAAACAGCATCCGGAAATCCGCAAGTTTCTGGAGGGCGGGCGGCGCGTCTCCTATGGCGCACGAGCGATCAACGAAGGCGGGTGGCAGTCCATTCCCAAGCTTGTCTTCCCCGGCGGCGCGCTGATCGGGTGTTCGGCAGGCTTCGTCAACGTGCCGCGGATCAAGGGCACGCATACGGCGATGAAGTCGGGCATGCTGGCCGCCGAGGCGGCGTTCGAGGCGATCCAGAACGAGCGCGCTCGCGACGTGCTGGACGATTATGAACTGCGCCTGCGCTCCAGCTGGATCGCGACCGAATTGCAGCTGGTGAAGAATGCGGAGCCGCTGCTCAGCAAGTTCGGCGGCACGATCGGCACGGTGCTGGCGGGCATCGACATGTGGATGCGTACGCTCAAGATCGGCCTCCCCTTCACGATGAAGCACAAGCCGGACAATGAGAAGATCTGGCCCAAGGACTCCTGCGCGAAGATCGACTATCCCAAGCCCGATGGGGTGGTGAGTTTCGATCGTCTGTCGTCGGTATTCCTGTCGAACACCAATCATGAAGAAGACCAGCCGGTCCATTTGCAGCTGAAGGATCCCACGATCCCGATCAGCTACAATCTACCCCTTTATGACGAGCCGGCGCAACGCTACTGCCCCGCCGGCGTCTATGAAGTGGTCGGTCAGGAAGAGGGGCTTGCCCGTTTCCAGATCAACGCGCAGAATTGCGTCCATTGCAAGACGTGCGACATCAAGGATCCGACCCAGAATATCAATTGGGTCGTCCCGGAAGGTGGCGGAGGGCCGAACTATCCCAATATGTAAGCGCCTGATCCTTTTGTCCCTATTGGCGACCCCGGCCGTTGCCGGGGCGTCGGTCGAACCTGACGGGGCGCTCCATTCTTATGTGCGGGCGCGCATGGCGGACGGCGATGGCGCGCTGACGCTGGCGGTGGCCAGCTATCGCGAGGCGCTGAAGCAGGATCCGGCGCGGATCGAGATTGCGCGCCGGTCTTATGCCCAAGCGATGGAGAGCGGCGATCGGTTGCTGGCGCGGCAGTCGGCAGCGCTGCTGGATGCGGCGAGCGCTTTGCCGCGCGACGGCACACTGTTGCGGATCGGCGATGCGCTGACGGTCAAGGATTGGGCCGGCGCCCGGACGATGACCGACCGAATGGTGGAGGAAGGCAATTTCGCCTTTCTGGCGCCGATCATCCGCAGCTGGATTTCGCTGGGCGAAGGCCAATATGCGCCGCCGGTGATCGACGGCAAGGACCGGTTCGCAGCGCTGGGGCTGCGCTATGCCGACGAACATATCGCGTTTCAGGCGCTGGCTCGTCGCGATCTGGCGGTAGCGATGCCGGCGGCCCGCAAGGCGTTGGCGATACGCAGCGGCGATGGAGCCGCGTTGCGGTTGGCCCTGGCCGGGCAGTTGGCGACGCGCGGTGCCCGGACGGAGGCGCTGATGCTGCTGCCGGTTGGCGGCGCCAATTTCGCGCGGGCGCGCGCGGATATCGAAAAGGGTAAGTTGCCCAAGGCGTTGCGTAGCGCGGCGACGCCGGCGCAGGGTTTTGCCCGGCTGCTGTCGCGGCTGGCGGTCGATGTGTCGTCCGATGCGAGCGCATCGCCCCTTGGCCTGCGGCTGGCGCGGATCGCGACCTTTGCCGATCCCGATGGCGCCGACGTCCATTTGGTCGCCGCGCGGCTGTTGACCGCGCAGGATCATGCGGCGGGCGGCGCAGCCGAAGCGGGCAAGGTGCCGGCGAGCGACTGGTATGGCGCGTTGGCGCAGGCGGAGCTGATCGACGCGTTGGCGGCGGCCGGCGACATGGACGGCGCTTTGGCTCTGGCGCGGGCGCAGGCGGCGGAACCGGGCGCTGAGCCGGAGCGGCAGGTGCGGCTGGGCCGGTTGCTGTCTCAGAAGCAGGATTTCGATGGCGCGGCGGCGGCCTTCCATGCGGCGCAGGCCGGCTTCGCCCCGGACCAGATGCCCTGGACATTGCTGCTGTTCGAAGGCAGCGCGCTGGAACAGGGCAAGAGATGGGATGAGGCGCGCGCCGTGCTGGAGCGGGCGGCGGCGATGGCGCCGAACGAGCCGGTCATCCTCAACTACCTCGGCTACGCGCAGATCGAGCGTCGGCAGAATGTCGAGGCGGCGCTGGCATTGCTGAAGAAGGCGAGCGCGCTGAAGCCGCAGGATGCCTCCATCACCGATTCGCTGGGTTGGGCGCAGTTCGTGACCGGCAATGTGCGTGAAGCCGTGCCGGTGCTGGAGCGGGCGGCGGCGGCGGCTCCCACCGACAGCACGATCAACGAGCATCTGGGCGATGCGCTGTGGGTGGCGGGGCGTCGCTATGAAGCGCGCTATGCCTGGGCTGCCGCTTCGGTCTTTGCCGAGGGCGATGTCGCGGAGCGGCTGGCGGCGAAGCGCAAAGAGGGGATGAAGCCCGAATATGCCGCACCCTGATACGGCACTGGACGCGGATGCGTCCATCAAACCCGCTACCGAGATCGCTTATGCCAAGGTCAATGTCGCGCTGCATGTGCGGGCGCGGCGCGGCGATGGCTATCATGCACTGGAAAGCCTGTTCGTCTTTGCCGAGGATGGCGACGAACTGAGCGGGATCGCAACGGATGACGGGGCGATCGACCTGATGATCGACGGTCCGTTCGGCGGGGCGCTGGATGCGGGCGCGGACAATCTGGTGGTGCGAGCGGCGCGGGCGTTGCAGAGCTTTCTGGGCGAGCAGCGCGGGGCCGCGATCCGCTTGACGAAGAATTTGCCGGTGGCGTCCGGCATTGGCGGTGGATCGGCGGATGCTGCCGCGACGTTGCGGCTGTTGGTACGATTGTGGGATGTGCGGATCGATCCGGCGGAACTGGCCGGACTGGCGCTGGATCTGGGATCGGACGTGCCTGCCTGCGTCGCGAGCGTGACGCAGATGGTGAAAGGGCGCGGCGAGCAGCTGACGCGCCATGCGGTCGGGGGGCTGGAAGGGCTGCCGATGCTGTTGGTCAATCCGGATGTCGGGGTATCGACCGCGCAGGTCTTTGCCGGATGGGATCGGGTGGATCGCGGGACGCTGGACGCCGACAGTCTGGACGCCCTATGCGCGGATGGCCGCAACGATCTGGAAGCGCCTGCGCTGGCGGTGGCGCCAGTGATTGGCGATGTGCTGGCATTGCTGGCGGCGCAGGGGGATGTGCTGCTGGCGCGCATGTCTGGATCGGGCGCGACCTGCTTCGCATTGTTTCGCAGCGATGTGGCAATGGCGATGGCCGCGCGGGCAGTGGCAGACGCGCATGGAGATTGGTGGACGATGGAAACGCGGATCAAATGTGCATGACGCAAGCCTATGAGCAGATTGACGGCGGCGGGCTGGACCTGCTGATCGTCGCGGACCATGCGTCCGCCCATGTGCCGGCGAATATCGACTTGGGTATCAATCCCGCGTTGCTGCATGAGCATATCGCGGTCGATATCGGCGTGGCGGAGGTCAGCCGGTCGCTGGCCGAACAACTGGGTGCGACGGCGATATTGGGCGGCGTGTCGCGGCTGGTGATCGACCTCAATCGGGAAGAGGATGCGCCCGGTCTGTTGCCGGTGATGAGCGATGGCCATGCCATTCCGGGCAATCGCGACGCCGACCTGAACGACCGGATGATGCGGTTTCACCACCCCTATCATCATCGGGTGGCGCAGTTGCTGGATGCGATGACCTCTCCCTTCATCCTGTCGGTGCATAGTTTTACGCCCAAATTGGCGAGCGACCCTGATCAGCAGCGGCCATGGGATATCGGCGTGCTGTATAATCAGGATGATCGCGCGGCGCGGATCGCCATCCCATTGCTGGAAGCGGCGGGGCTGAAGGTCGGCGATCAGCTGCCCTATGCCGGGACATTGCTCAACGCGACGATGAACCGCCATGCGGAGGCCAATGGCATTCCCTATCTGGGGGTGGAGATGCGGCAGGATCTGGTCGGTGATGCAGAGGGTCAGGCGCGTTTTGCGGCGATATTGGGACCGGTGGCGCTGGCTTGCAGGAGGGCGTTGACATGAGGCGGATGGGTTGCGCGCTGGTGGTGCTGGCGACTTTGGCTGGCTGTGGCGAGCAGGCGCCGTCATCTTCGCCCAATCAAGCTGGCGTGGCGGCAGAGGCGGGGCCGGTCGATGATGGCAAGGCGGATTGCGCGCTGGGCGGATCGCAGGAATGGGCGCATGACTGTGTGGTCGAACGGGCTGGCAAGATGCTGACGCTGCGCCATCCCGACGGCGGTTTCCGGCGCTTTCATGTGCTGGACGACGGGCGCGGGCTGGAGGCGGCGGATGGCGCGGAGGCAGCGAAGCTGACGATATTGGACGACAAGCAGATCGAAATCGTGGCAGGGGGTGACCGCTATCGCCTGCCGGCACAGATCGGCGCGGCTGGCGGACAGTGAAGGGCGGGCCGATCCTGACGGCGGCGCAGATGCGCGCGGCGGAACAGGCGGCCTTCGATACTGGCGTCGATGACTATGGATTGATGGAGACGGCCGGCGCGGCGGCGGCAGAGATTATCTGGCGCGCGGGGCATAAGCGCGACGCACTGATATTGTGCGGGCCGGGCAATAATGGTGGCGACGGTTTTGTGATCGCGCGATTGTTGCGCGATCGGGGCGTGGCGGTGCGGATCGCGGCGTTGGGGGATAGCCGTACCGTTTCGAGCCAGCGCGCGCGGTCCGCGTGGGATGGGCCAGTCGAGGATGTCATGACCGCCGCGCCGGCGGGGCAGTTGGTCGATGCGCTGTTCGGCACCGGGCTGACGCGCGGACTGGATGAAGCGGTGGCGGCACGGCTGTGCCATCTGAGCGAAGCGGCGACGACCAGCCATGCGATCGACCTGCCGAGCGGGGTGGATAGCGATAGCGGCGCCTTGCTATCTGCCGTGCCGCATTTCGATGTCTGCATCGCCTTGGGCGCGTATAAGCCCGCCCATCTGTTGCAGCCGGCGGCGGCATATATGGGGCGACTGGCGCTGGCGGACATCGGGATCGCTATGCCGACCGAAGTGCATCATTTGGGCGCTCCTGCATTGTGCGCGCCGGGAGCGAATGCCCATAAATATACGCGCGGATTGGTGGCAGTGGTGGCCGGTGAGATGGTGGGCGCCACCTGCCTGTCGGCCGAAGCGGCCGCGCGATCGGGTGCAGGCTATGTACGATTGATCGCCGACGTGGCGGTTCCGGTACTGAGCCATGCGATCGTGCGGAGCGCCTCGCTGGATTTGGATCGCGCCAAGGCGGTGCTGGTTGGGCCTGGATTGGGGCGTGACGATGCAGCCTGGGACAGGCTGGTCGCTGTGGCCAAGGCAGGTGGGCCGTTCGTCGCCGATGCTGATGCCCTTCGGCTGTTTGCAGAAAAGGGTTTTGGTGATCTGACCCGACCGGCCATCATGACGCCGCACGAGGGCGAATTTAGCCGGCTTTTTGGCGATCTGCGGGGCAGCAAGATCGATCGGGCATTGGCGGCGGCGCGATCGTCCGGCTCGGTCGTGGTCTATAAGGGCGCGGACAGCGTGATCGCTGCGCCCGATGGCAGGGCGGCGGTGGCGAGCGGTGCTTCGCCCTGGCTTTCGACGGCGGGCACCGGTGATGTGCTGGCGGGACTGGCCGCCGGACGGCTGGCGGTGACCGGCGATCCGTTTCGTGCGGCGTGCGAGGCGGTATGGCTGCATGGCGATGCGGCGCGGCGGGCTGGGCCGGCTTTCGTCGCGGATGATTTGCTTGCCACGCTGCCAGCGGCTATCGCCGCGCGATTGTGATAGATTATGATCCAGATAGCATCATCCGCATCGCCGCGAAGGGCGACGGCATCACGGCCGACGGCCGCCATTTCCCGCTGACCGCGCCGGGCGACCGGATAGGACCGGACGGCAGCATCGTCTTCGGCGTACATCATGTCGAGCCGCCCTGTCGCCATTTCCCGGCCTGTGGTGGATGTCAGATCCAGCAGTTGGATGAGGAAAGCTACGCCGATTTCGTGACGGGGCGGGTCGTGGGGGCGCTGGCGGGGCAGGGTTTGACGCCGGGTATCGTGCTGCCGCCCCATATCTCGCCGCCCATGACGCGGCGGCGCGCGTCGTTGCGCGCGGCGCGGGCCGGCAATCGCGTCACCATCGGCTTTGCCGAGGAAGGCAGCCACAAGCTGATCGACCTGGATATGTGTTCGGTGTTGGACCCGGCGCTGTTTGCGCTGCTGGCGCCGCTGCGCGGGCTGCTGGGGACGATTCTGCCGGACAAGCGCGCGGCACATGTGCGCATGTCGATCACCGATCAGGGCGTCGACCTGCTGCTGGAGGGCGTGAAGGTGCAGGGGCTTAGCGCGGACGAAGGGCTGGGCGATTTTGCGCGGCGCCATGCGTTGGCGCGCCTGACCATCGACGAGGGGGACGGGCCGCAAACGCGCTGGGAGCCGGAGGCGGTGACAGTCAGTTTCGGTGGCGTCTCGGTCGGCTTTCCCCCCTTCTCCTTCCTGCAAGCCACGCCCGATGGCGAGGCGGCGCTGGTCGGCGCGGTGCGCGATGCACTGCCGGAAACGGGCGCGATCGCAGACCTGTTCGCCGGGCTTGGTACATTCGCACTGGCGCTGGGCGAGGGCCGCCCGGTTTATGCAGGGGAAGGCGCCCGCGATGCGATATTGGCGCTCAAGCAGGCCGGTGCGCGAGTGCAGCGGCGAATGGTGGCGGATCATCGCGACCTGTTCCGCCGGCCGCTAACGTCACAGGAATTGAACCGCTTTGCCGCCGTGATACTCGATCCGCCGCGTGCGGGTGCGAAGGAGCAGGTGCTGCAACTGGCGGCGTCCACCGTGCCGACGATCGCCTATGTGTCGTGCAATCCAGCAAGCTTCGCGCGCGATGCGGTGCATCTGACAACGGCGGGCTACCGATTGGAAAGCGTCAAGCCCGTGGGGCAATTCCGCTGGACCACTCATGTAGAATTGGTGGGTATCTTTCGCAAATAAGAAAAATCCCTCGCCGCTTGGGGGGAAGCGGCGAGGGATGGCTATCCTCTCCTGAAGAAAGCTGTCGCCAGCTTATCCCAGTTTGATGACGTTCGCGCGACGGCGGGCCGGCACGACTTCGGTGTAGAGGCTGGCCATCGGCTCATCCTCCACCTCGATCGTGGCTTCCGACGTGAAGCCGTTGAAACCGGTGCGCATCGCCGCGCCATAGGCGCCGAGCATGCCGATTTCGATATAGTCGCCGACCTTCACGTCCGACGGGAGCATGAAGGGACCGACCATATGGTCCATGTCGTCGCAGGTCGGGCCGTAGAAGGAGAAACCGGTCAGTTCCTCTTCGCTTTCGTCTTCGCGCAGCAGAGCCACAGGAAAACGCCAGCCGATATGCGCGGCGTCGAACAACGCGCCATAGGCGCCGTCGGTGATGTACAGTTCGCTGCCACGGCGGCGTTCGACGCGCACGATGATCGAGCTATATTCAGCCGAGAGCGCACGGCCGGGTTCGCACCACAGTTCCGACGAATAGCTGACCGGCAGGCTTTCGAAGCCACGGTGGATCGCTTCGAAATAATTTTCCAGCGCGACCGGCTCCATGCCCGGATAGATGGACGGGAAGCCGCCGCCGACATCGATGATATCGACCGTAACGGCTGCGTCCACGATCGCGGCGCGCACGCGCTCGATCGCATCGCTATAGGCCTGCGGGCTCATCGCCTGGCTGCCGACATGGAAGCAGATGCCGAGCGCATCGGCGGCCTGACGGGTAGCCATCAGCAATTCGCGGGTTTCGCCCAGTTCCGCGCCGAATTTGGACGCGAGGCTGAGTTCTGAATGTTCGGACGAAACGCGCAGACGAACGCACAATTCCAGATCGGTCGCATCGCCGGTGGCGCGCATGATCTTTTCCAACTCGTCGATCGTGTCGAGCGAGAAGGTGCGCACGCCATAGTCATGGTAGGCCTGTGCAATCGCTTCCTCGGCCTTGACCGGGTGCATGAAGCACAGCTTGACGCCTTCCTCACCAGCCAGCGTCTCGGCGACCAAGCGCACTTCGGCGATCGAGGCCACGTCGAAATGCGTGATGCCCGATGCGAACAGCGTGCGGATCAGATCGGGAGACGGGTTCGCCTTGACCGCATAGAGCGAGCGACCCGGAAACTTCTCCGTAAAGAAGCGGGCGGCCCGAGCGGCGGCTTCGGGGCGAATCAGCGTTACCGGTGCTGCCGGTTTGAGGGCGGTTGCTACCCCCAGCGCGCTAGGATGCTTGTGCAATTCAAGGGACCTCCAGTGTAGTTCAGGGCGAAAAGCTGCCTTGCGGTGGAAGTCCCATGGGGCAGCGGACGGTCCGTATATGCGGCAGTGCCCCCCCTGTAAAGCGCGCATCTCAAATTTGTTGCGCACCCTGCCATGAACCGTGCCGAAGCTTGGGCGAGATGTTGAAAAGAAAGGAAATTTCCGTCGGGCGAAAGATGCTTTCCGCCCGATTAACGCACGCCATCAGGCGTCCGACCGATCAAAATCAGGATAGCCGAGTCTTAAAATCGTCATATGAAAATGACCGGATTTCAGTGAGTTGATCGGATTCGGAATTCCAGCGCCAGATGGACGGTAAAGGCACGCCGTTGAAGGTGTTGGTCTTCACCATCGAATAATGGGCCTGATCGAGGAAGGCGATGCGGGCGCCCGGCTCCGCGCCTCCGGGGATGCGATAATCGCCGATGATATCGCCGGCGAGGCAGGATGGGCCACCGAGCCGGGTCACGGCGCCTTCCTCCGGCTCATGCAGCATGGCGGGGCGATAGGGGGCCTCGATCACGTCCGGCATGTGGCAGGTGGCGCTGATATCGGTGATGGCGACCGGCATGCCATTGTCGATCACGTCGAGAATTTCTCCGATCAATATGCCGGCGTCCAGCGCCATCGCCTCGCCTGGCTCGATATAGAGGGTGAGGCCGGTCTGGGCCTTGATCCGCTGGAGGAAGGCGACGAGGTCGTCGACCTGATAATCGGCGCGAGTGACATGGTGGCCGCCGCCGAAATTCAGCCATTTCAGGCCCCCGACATGGGGCATGACATAAGGTTCGATCGCCGCCCAGGTGCGTTCGAGCGGGCCGAGATCCTGTTCGCACAGATTGTGGACATGGAGGCCGTCCACGCCGACCAGATGCTCCGCGCGCAACTGGTCGATCGGGAAGCCGAGGCGGCTATGCGGTTGCGACGGGTCATATTTGGGCACTTCCCCCTCCGGATTGAGGGGGTTGAGGCGCAGGCCGATGTCGAAGACGCGACCGTCGGCGCGGGCGGCGTCGATCACGGGCTTGAGGCGCGCGATCTGGCCGGGGCTGTTGAAGATGACATGGTCGGAAATCTTGAGGATTTCGGCCAGGTCCGCAGGCTTGTAGGCGGCGCAATAGGTGGCGACTTCGCCCTTATATTCCTCGCGGCCGAGGCGCGCTTCATAGATGCCCGATGCGCAGACGCCGTCGAGATATTCGCCCAGCACCCCGCCGAGCGACCACATGGAAAAGGCTTTGAGCGCGCCCAGCACCTTGATGCCCGCACGGTCGCCTATGTCGCGCAGGACGGCAAGGTTGCGGCGCACCGCGGCCTCATCCACCACGAAGGCGGGGGATGGAACGCGGTACAGGTCGAAATGGGCAAAGGCGGCGGGATCGCCGGCGCGGGTTTCCATGGGTCGTTCCACTCCAGATGCTCCACCGTCGCCCCGGACTTGATCCGGGGTCCCGCTGCCTTAGCAACGGTGGAGAAGAAGCGGGACCCCGGCTCAAGGCCGGGGTGACGTTCGTTCGTGCGATAAAGCCGAATTAGAACGCCAGCGGCGCGTCCAGTTCCTTCACCTGCCAGGGCAGGCCATGCTTGTTCAGCATGTCCATGAAGGGATCGGGATCGAACTGTTCGATGTTGAACACGCCGTCACCCTTCCACGCGCCGGTCAACATCATTGCGGCACCGATCATCGCGGGGACGCCGGTGGTGTAGCTGACCGCC
Organism: Sphingobium limneticum; assembly: GCF_008710165.1. Taxonomy (NCBI): domain Bacteria; kingdom Pseudomonadati; phylum Pseudomonadota; class Alphaproteobacteria; order Sphingomonadales; family Sphingobiaceae; genus Sphingobium; species Sphingobium limneticum. Next base: position 83,104 of record NZ_VYQA01000009.1, read on the forward strand.
TGATTGCCGGTTTCGGCATAGGCGTCTTCATGGTCGCAGACCTGATAGATATAGACGGTCTTGTCCTGACCATCCTTCTGACCCGTGGCGATGTCACCGATGTTGGTCTTGCCCTTGGTGGTCGAACCCAGGCTCGACGGTTCGGGCAGCACGGCCTTCAGGAACTGAAGCGGGATGATTTCCTGCCCGTTGTAGATGACCGGGTCGATGCGGGTCATGCCGACATTCTGGAGGACTTCCAGATGCTTGAGGTAGGCGTCGCCGAAGGTCATCCAGAAGCGGATGCGCTGGATTTCGGGATAGTGGGTGGCGAGGCTTTCCAACTCCTCATGATACATGAGGTACATGTTCTTTTCGCCGACCTGATCGAAGTCGAACACCTGCTTGTGGCTGAGGGCCGGGCCTTCGACCCATGCGCCGTTCGCCCAGTGACGCGACGGGGCGGTCACTTCGCGGATGTTGATTTCCGGGTTGAAGTTGGTGGCGAAATGCTGGCCATGGTCGCCGCCGTTGCAATCGAGAATGTCGAGCGTGTCGATCCGGTCGAGCAGATGCTTCTTGATGTAGGAGGCGAAGACGCTGGTGACGCCGGGGTCGAAGCCCGAACCCAGCAGCGCCATGATGCCGGCTTCCTTGAAGCGATCCTGATAGGCCCACTGCCAGCTATATTCGAACTTGGCGGTGTCGCGCGGTTCGTAATTGGCGGTGTCGAGATAGTCGGTCTTGGTCGCGAGGCACGCGTCCATGATCGCCAGATCCTGATAGGGAAGCGCCAGGTTCACGACCAGCTTGGGCTGCACCTTTTCGATGAGCGCGATCGTCTCTTCGACATTATCGGCGTCGACCTGCGCCACGTCGATGGTCACGCCGGTGCGTGCCTTGACCGATTCGGCCACTTTTTCGCAGCTGATGAGGCGGCGGCTGGCGAGCGTAATATGGCTGAAAATATCAGCGTTCATGGCCATCTTGTGGACTGCGACGGAACCGACGCCGCCTGCGCCGATGACAAGAACCTTGCTCACTAATATTGCTCCATGGCTATGGTCGCGCCGGTCGCGCGAAAGCGCCCATATAGGAGGCTCGAATGACAGCGCAAAGTCAGAGTTGGTTTGGTTTCAAAAAGCCGCTGCTGGCGGGGCTGACCTTGGCGGCGATGCTGGGCGCCGGGCCGAGCGCTTTCGCCGCCGATGCGACGCCCAAGGCGCAGGCCACGAAGGGCGAGGTGAAGCTGACCTTCGCGCCGCCGCTGGACCAACCGATGCGCTACGAAGTATCGACGTTGCGCAGCCGGGGTGGGCAGGAACAGCAGGGGATCGTGGAACAGGTGATGCGTTTCCGCCGGGATGGCGAGGGCTATGTGCTGCGCATCGAACTGGTGAAGGGAACCCTGCCGGGGCTGACCGAGTTCAGCCTGTCGGTCGGCGATCCCAAGATGCCGCCATCGCTGCGTCCCTTCATGGAACCGATGGAATATGATGTCGGTGCCGATGGCGAAGTGCTGCGGATGCGGGACTGGGATGCGCTGAAGGGCAAGATCGGCGCGGGCATGAAGGATATGGTTGCGCTGATCGAACCGGACGAGGCGAAACGCGCGCCCGCCGCTGCAATGATCGAGAAGATGGCGGCGGGGTTCCAGCAGTTGACGCCCGAGCAGGCGGCGCAGCTGTTTCTGAAACCCTGGGCGACCTTTCTGGGGCTGGGGCGCAATCCGCGTGAACCGGGCGAATGGTATGAGGCGGACATCGAACTGGACACCGGCATCTTTCCGATGCCGCTGCCCGCGACCAGCCGCATGCGCCTGACGCGCCCGGCGGCGGTGTTCCATTGGGAACAGCATACCCAGATGGACCCGAAAGCCGCGAGCGAGGCGATCACATCCTATCTGGAGACGATGATCCGCGCGAGTGGCGACAAGGCGCCCGAGGGCAAGATCGCGGAAATGCGCAAGGCGCTGGGCGACATCAGGATCAACGATGTGCTGGAGGCGGATATCGATCCGGCGACCGGCATGGTGATCGAGGGGAGCTATATAAGGGCGATCGAGGCCGGCGGACAAAAGGGTGGCAATGGCGCGCGGGTGAAGCGGCTGGATTGAGGGAGGAAGGGGGGCGGGCCATGCCTTCTCCCTTGGAGGGAGAGAGATATGCAGCCATGGCGACGAAGGAGCCTAGGCGAAGTTGGATGAGGGGGATTGGCGCGAAGCTGGCCTCGTCATGAGACGTTGCGTCCCCCCTCACCCAGCTTCGCCTAAGGCAGCAAGCTGCCAAGTCTGCGCATCTTAATTGCTTTGTCGTGCATTGAGTGAATGCCCTAAAAGCGCGCTCCGTCCACCTTCTGAATGGTCAGTGCGTCGATATCGACCGAGGGCACGCAGCGCAGGTTGATGGCGCGCATGTCGCCTTGGGGCGATTTGCCGAGTGCGAAGGCTTCCGTGCCGCAGCTCCTGCAGAATTGATGCGTGATGGCGTGCTTGTAGAAAAGATAGTCGGTGAGGTGATCCGCGCCGCTTTCCAGCGTGAACTGGTCCGTTGGCACGAAGGCCAGGACGAAGCCCTTGCGGCTGCAATGCGAGCAGTTGCAGCTCATGGCCTCGGTCGGAATGTCGGCCGCGACGCTGAACGTCACCGCGCCACAGTGACAGCTTCCTTCATAGGCCATATCCGTTCTCCCTTTGATCCCATCATGTGTCAGCTGACCAATTTCTTCAAGCCTGCTACCGTATCGGCCTCCGCTGCCGGCTTGTCCTTGCGAATGCGGGCGATGCGGGGAAAGCGCATGGCGAGGCCGGATTTATGGCGCTTGCTGTCGTGGATGCTATCGAACGCCACCTCCAGCACCAGCGTCTTTTCCACTTCGCGCACCGGCCCGAAGCGCGCGACCGTATTCTGGCGGACGAAGCGGTCCAGCCATTTCAGTTCCTCGTCGGTGAAGCCGCTATAGGCCTTGCCCACCGGCAGCAATTCGCCATCCGCCGTCCAGCAGCCGAACGTATAGTCCGAATAGAAGGAGGAGCGTTTGCCATGGCCGCGCTGGGCATACATCATCACGCAGTCGGCGGTGAGCGGATCGCGTTTCCATTTATACCAAAGCGCCGCCTTGCGCCCGGCGACATAGGGGCTGTCGCGGCGCTTGAGCATCACGCCCTCGATCGCGGCATCGCGGGCGCCGGCGCGGATGTCGGCAAGAGCCTCGAAATTAGGAGCGTCGATGATGGACGAAATGTCGAAACGGTTGGGTGACAGCTGTGGCATATAGGCTTCCAGCCGGGCGCGGCGCTGTTCCCATGGCATGGCGCGCAGGTCTTCGTCGCCTTCGATCAACAGATCATAGAGGCGGACGAAGGCGGGATAGTCGGCCATCATCTTTGCGGTGACGGATTTGCGGCCGAGGCGTTGTTGCAGGGCGTTGAAGCTGGCCGCCTCTCCCCCCTGCATGTCGCCACGCACGAGCAGTTCGCCGTCCAGGACGGCATGGCCGGCGAAGGCCTCCGCAATTTCGGGGAAACTGCCACTGATATCGTCGCCTGCGCGGCTGTAGAGGCGGGTTTCGGTGCCGGTGCCGACGATCTGGATACGGATACCGTCCCACTTCCATTCGGCGGCATAATCTTTGAGATCGACGCTGTCGGCCTCCAGCGGGTGGGCCAGCATGAAGGGGCGGAAATAGGGCGTGCCTTCGGGATCCGGGCGGGCGGTGCGACCTTCCGCCCAGTCGAACAGGGCCGCGTAGGGCGGCGACAAAGCGTGCCAGACCTGTTCGACATCATCGACGTCCAAGTCAAAAGCCTGCGCGAAACCGGTCTTGGCCAAGCGGGCCGAGATGCCGACGCGCAAGCCCCCGGTCGCAAGTTTCAGCAGCGCGAAACGGCCGGAAGAGTCCAGATGATCCATCATCTGCGCCAGCATATCGGGCGCAGCGGCGCGGCTGACGCCATGAAGGCGGTCTATGACAGCAGACAGGCTGAGCGAGCCGTCGTCCAGTTCGGCGGGCTGATCCTCCCGTTTGGGCCAGAGCAGGGCGACGGTTTCGGCAAGATCGCCGACATAGTCGCGGGACATTTCGTAGAGGACCGGATCGGTACGGGCGCGGATCATGTCGCCGATGGCGGAGGATTTCACCGCCTTCAGGTCCAGATTGCCGGTCAGCGCCGCCAGTGCCCAGCCCCGGTCGGGATCGGGCGCGGCGCGCATATAGGCGGCGATCAGACCCAGCTTGGCATTGCGGGACCGGGTGTAGACGAGGGCGTCGAGCAGTTGGGAAAAGGCGCGCATACCCTAGTTCCGTTCGCTTCGAGCGTAGTCGAGAAGCAGAAAGAATGGCGCGTGCGTTTCTCGACTGCGCTCGAACGGAACGGAGGTCGTCAACTTATCCATCACCCTTCATCCTCATCTTCGCGGCCGACCAGCGCAAGTGCGCGGGCACGGATCTGATGGGTCATGCACCAGTGGAGCAGCGCTTCTTCCCGGCCGTGGGTGATCCAGGTTTCTGTCGGGGCGACTTCGCGGATCGTGTCGGTCAGTTCGTCCCAGTCGGCATGGTCGGATATGACCAGCGGCAGTTCTACATTCTTCTGCCGCGCGCGCTGTCGTACCCGCATCCAGCCCGACGCCATGGCCGTGATGGGGTCGGGCAGACGGCGGCTCCAGCGATCGTTGAGGGCGGAGGGGGGGGAGACGATGACGTGGCCGCGCATATCCTTCGCGGCCACGCCGGTTGCAGGGCGCAATTCGCCCATGTCGATGCCGAAATCCTGATACAGCGCACACATGCGCTCCATCGCGCCGTGGATATAGATGGGGTCGCGATGACCCCGCGCGCGCAGTTCGCAGATGACCCGTTGCGCCTTCCCCAGAGCATAGGCGCCGACCAGCACGCAGCGATCGGGATTGGCGTGGAGCGCGGCCAGCAGCCGGTCCATCTCGCTGCCCGTATCCGGGTGGCGGAAGACAGGCAGGCCGAACGTCGCTTCGGTCACGAAAATGTCGCAGGGAACCGGCTCGAAGGCTTTGCAGGTCGGGTCCGGGCGACGCTTGTAATCGCCGGTCACGACGACGCGCTCGCCGGCATGGTCCAGCACGATCTGCGCAGAGCCCAGCACATGGCCGGCGGGGACATAACGGATGGTCACGCCGCCCATGCGAACCTCCTCCCCATAATCGACCGCCGTGCCGCTGGCCGTGCCATAGCGCAGCGCCATGATCGCCAGCGTCTCTCGCGTGGCCCAGACATGGCCGTGGCCGCCACGGGCATGATCGGCATGGCCGTGCGTCACCAGGGCGCGTTCCTGCGGCAGGGACGGGTCTATCCACGCATCGGCGGGGCGGACATAGATGCCGGTCGGGTGCGGTTCGATCCAATGGGCCATAGGTGCAGAAGATGGGATGAGGCGTCCGGGTTCCGCAAGGGGCGTCATCGTCGCGTCATCACTTGGTCATGCAGGCGACACGCCATTGCCCTATCGGCGGCCGAACGACACGGCAAAGTAGGATTGCAGCCATGACCGCAGCCGCCCATGATAAAATCACCAACGCGGTGCATCGCCATCGCCACCTGTCGAAGCAGGGCCTGCTGGAGCGCGCCTTTACCTTCGCCTTTCGCGGCCTTGTCTATGCGCAGATATGGGAAGACCCGGCCGTCGATATGGAAGCGCTGGCGATTACGCCCGACAGCCATGTGGTGACGATCGCGTCGGGCGGCTGCAACGTCCTGTCCTACCTGACCGCCGATCCGGCGAAGATCACGGCGGTCGACCTCAACACGGCGCATATCGCACTCAACAAGCTGAAGCTGGCGGCGGCGCGGACGCTGCCCGATCATGCCGCCTTCCACCGTTTCTTCGCGCAGGCCGACAACAAGGCGAATGTCGCCGCCTATAAGAGCGTGGTCGCCCCGCATCTGGACGAAGCGACGCGGCGCTATTGGGAAGGGCGCGACCTGATCGGTCGCCGTCGCATCGGCGGTTTTGCGCGCGGCATCTACAAGCATGGACTGCTGGGTCGCTTCATCGGTGCGGCCCATCTGCTGGCGCGGCTGCATGGCATCAACCCCAAGCGGATGCTGGACGCGCGCAGCCGCGAGGAACAGGTCGAGATTTTCGAGCGCGAGCTGGCGCCGATCTTCGACAAGGGGTTCGTGCGCTGGCTGACCAGCCAGCCGGCCTCGCTCTTTGGCCTGGGCATCCCGCCCGCGCAGTTCGAGGCGCTGGCGGGCGATGATCGCATGGACAATGTGCTGAAGGCGCGGCTGAAGAAGCTGGCCTGCGACTTCGACATGAAGGACAATTATTTCGCAGTACAGGCATTTGGGCGCGGCTATGCAGGGGGCGAGGGGCCGCTGCCGCCCTATTTGCAGGCGACGAACCATGAGGCTGTGCGCGCGCGGGCCGAGCGAGTCGATGTGCGGCACATCAATTTCACCGACTTCCTCGCCAGCCAGCCGGATGCGTCGTGCGACCGCTACATCCTGCTCGACGCGCAGGATTGGATGGACGACGATCAATTGAACGCGCTGTGGGCGCAGATCACGCGGACCGCGAAGCCGGGCGCGCGCGTGCTGTTCCGTACCGCCGGCGAACCCAGCATATTGCCGGGCCGGGTGGTCGATGATGTGCTGAACCGCTGGGAGTATCGGGCGGAAGCGTCGCTGGATTATACAGCGCGCGACCGGTCGGCCATTTATGGCGGCGTCCATCTCTATGTGCTGAAAGGCGCATGATGAGCGGCCATAGCCAGTTGATGGACGGGGTCTATCGTTACCAGCGGCACTTTTACGACCTGACGCGCAAATATTATCTGCTGGGCCGCGACGGCCTGATCGCCGATCTGGACGTACCGGCGGGCGGCGCGGTGCTGGAGATTGGCTGTGGCACCGGGCGCAACCTGATCGCGGTGGGCAAGGCCTGGCCGCAGGCGCGGCTCTGTGGCGTCGATATCAGCGAAGCGATGCTGGACACGGCGCGGGCGTCGGTGGCCAAGGCAGGCATGGGCGACCGGGTGATGCTGGCGCAAGGCGATGCCTGCGGTTTCGATGCGCAGGCGCTCTTTGGCCGCGCGACGTTCGAGCGTGTGTTCATCAGCTATGCGCTGTCGATGATCCCGGAATGGGAAATGGCTCTGGCGCAGGCGGCGCGGTGCGTGGCGCCGGGCGGCAAGCTGGAGATTGTCGACTTCGGTCAGCAGGAGGCGTTGCCTGCGCTGTGGAAGCGGGCGCTGTTTGGGTGGCTGGGCAAGTTTCACGTATCGCCGCGCCGGGAATTGGCGCCCGCGATCGAACGGCTGGCACAGGATATGGGTGGGTTCCCGCATAGCCGGACGCTCTATCGGGGGTATGCCGTGCGGGGTGGGTTGATCCGGGTTTGAGGTTTATCAGTTTGAAGAGGGCGACGGGAATGCGTCTGTCGCTATCATGGTTCCAGCTTATCGCTTCGCCAGGGAATCCGGCCAAAACCCACATCCGTTCGTCCTGAGCTTGTCGAAGGACGCGCTCCGCGGATAGGATGTGGCATGGCATTCCATGCTTATCTTCTTCGGTGCGGCGACGGGTCTTTTTACGCGGGCCATACAGAGGATTTGGAAACGCGCGTCGCTCAACATCAGCAAGGTTTGATCCCCGGATATAGTATTGCGCGCAGGCCGGTGGTTCTGGTCTGGACAGAATCTTTCGGGACGCGGGATGAGGCACTGGCTGCTGAACGCAGGATCAAGGGATGGCGCCGGGCTAAGAAACAAGCCTTGATCGGTGGCGATTGAGAGCGATTGAAATTGCTCGCCCGCACTCGGCAGGATCAATGAGGCCAGGTTAGAGCGCGTCCTTCGACAGGCTCAGGACGAACGGAAGTTGGGGAGGGAAAATCCAGCTCTCCCGCCAACTTACGCCGCCTGACGCGCCGTTTTTTCCAGTTCCAGACGATCCCAGATTTCCGCCAGCGCCGACACCAGGTCGCGCATCATCTCTTCGGTGTGCGCGGGGCCGGGGGTGAAGCGCAGGCGCTCCGTGCCGCGGGGGACGGTGGGGTAGTTGATCGGCTGTACATAGGCGCCATATTCGGCCAGCAAGATATCGCTGATCCGCTTGGCCTTCACCGGGTCGCCGACCATGAGCGGCACGATATGCGTGACCGAGTCCATCACCGGCAGGCCGGCGTCGCGCATCAACTGCTTGAGCTTCGCGGCGGAAGCCTGCTGGCCCTCACGCTCTTCGCTCGACGCCTTGAGGTGACGCACGCTCGCCAGCACGCCCGCGACCAGCACCGGGGACAGCGACGTGGTGAAGATGAAGCCCGGCGCATAGCTGCGGATCACGTCGATGATCATCTGGTCGGCGGCGATATAGCCGCCCATGACACCGAACGCCTTGCCCAGCGTGCCTTCGATGATGGTCAGGCGGTCCGCGACATCGTCCCGCTCCGAAATACCGCCGCCGCGCGCGCCATACATGCCCACGGCATGGACTTCGTCGAGATAGGTGAGGGCGTTATATTCGTCGGCGAGATCGCAGATCGCAGCGATGGGCGCGACGTCGCCGTCCATCGAATAGACGCTTTCGAAAGCGATCAGCTTGGGCGCTTCGGGGTCTTCGGCCGCCAGCAATTCACGCAGATGATCGACGTCGTTATGACGGAAGACGCGCTTCTCGCAGCCCGAATTGCGGATTCCCGCAATCATCGAGGCGTGATTCAGTTCGTCCGAGAAGATGATGCAGCCGGGCAGCAGCTTGGCAAGCGTGGAGAGCGTCGCTTCGTTCGAGACATAGCCCGAGGTGAAGAGCAGAGCGCCTTCCTTGCCATGCAGGTCGGCCAGTTCGCCTTCCAGATCGATATGATAATGGGTGTTGCCGCCGATATTGCGGGTGCCGCCGGAGCCGGCGCCGACATCGTGCAACGCTTCCTCCATGGCGGCGACGACCTTGGGATGCTGACCCATGGCGAGATAGTCGTTGGAACACCAGACGGTGATGGGCTTGGGCCCGTTATGGCCGTGGAAGCAGCGGGCGTTGGGATAGGCCCCGCGATTGCGCAGGATGTCGATGAACACGCGATAGCGACCTTCTTCATGGAGCCGGTCGATCGCCTGCGAAAAGATGTGCTTGTAGTTCACTACGCTTCTTCCCGTTTCATTCGCGCGCGTCATTTTTTATCGCTACGCCATCCTCTGCCGATGCCGCATTTAACCGCGCATTCCCGTCATTACCAGCGATAACCGCTCGCAACTTTAGGGAGAAATACCTATCAGACTGATCGAACCCTTTGGCCATTGGACAAAAGGCCCATGGCTTTTCAAAGCGCGTCGATGCGATCAAGACCATAGCTGGCGAGCGCCGGGCGCAAGGCTTCCTGCTTTTCATCGACACGGGTGAAGACCGCTATGCCGGGCGCTGGCGCGTCGGGCCAGGGCTGGCCTTGGGTCAGATATTGGATGCGCCGGGCGATGCCTTCGCCGCCATGGACGAAGCCCATGGGGTGGGGTGCGGCGGCGGCCAGTTCCTGTTCGACCAAAGGGAAATGGGTACAGGCCAGAACGACCATGTCCATCCGGTCGCCGCCCGGCTGGTCGATGAGGCCATGGAGCGCATCGCGGGCGACCTGCGGGTCGAGCGGTTCGCCACGCAGCTTCGCTTCGGCCAGTTGCACCAGCGCAGCCGAGCCATGGCGTAGCACGATACAGTCCGCGCCGTGTTCGGCAGCGAGGCGATCGACATATGGCTGGCGTACCGTAGCGTCGGTGCCGAGCACGCCGAAAACCCGGCTTTTGGAGAGCAGGGCGGCGGGTTTGATCGCCGGAACGGTGCCGACGACGGGTATATCGAGCGCGGCGCGGACATGCTGAAGCGCGATGGTGGACGCCGTGTTGCAGGCGATGACGGCGAGGCGCGGTCGGTAACGCTCGACCAGCCGGCCGAGCAGAGCTGGCACGCGGGCGGCGATTTCCGCTTCGCTCTTCGTACCGTAAGGAAAGCCTGCACTGTCGGCGGCGTAGACGATCCGGGCAGTGGGCAACGCCGCACGGGCAGGGGCCAGGATGGATAGCCCCCCTACGCCGGAATCGAAGAAGAGGATGGGAGCGTCTGGTGCGACCGTCATGGCTGGCTGTGTCGCTTCATGGACGCGGAGTGTCAACGCCCTGCGCTTGCAAATGACCCGCCCGACTGTCACTTCGCCGATCCATATCAGGGAGATAATGATGGCCGAGCGCAGCATGAAGCAGAAGATGATCGCGGGGGAACCCTATCATGCCAATGACGCGGAGATCATCGCCGACCAGCTAGCGGCGGCGGAATGGATGCAGCGGTTCAACGCGACCCTGCCACCCGAGCGGGAGGCGCTGCTGCGCGAGCGGCTGGGCAAGCTGGGCGCGGGATCGACCATCAGGCCGCCTTTCCATTGCGATTATGGCTTCAACATCTTTCTGGGCGATGGCGTGTTCCTGAACTTCAACTGCGTCATCCTGGACGTGGTGGAAGTCACGATCGGCAATGGCACGCAGATCGGCGCGGGCGTGCAGATATTGACCGCCGACCATCCGCGCGATCCCGCGGCGCGCGCCACCGGTATCGAATGGGGCCGGCCGATCCGCATCGGGCGCAACGTATGGATCGGCGGCGGGGCGATCATCCTGCCAGGCGTGTCCATTGGCGACGATGCGCTCATCGGTGCCGGTAGCGTCGTGACGCGCGACGTGCCTGCGGGTGCAACGGTGGTCGGCAATCCGGCGCGGGTGCGTTAAGCGCATCCTAACCCCATTGCTCCGCGCGTCTGTCACGCTATGGTCGCGTGCAACATTTACTGGCGAATTGCATGACACCTCCCTGGCTTCTTCCCGCTTTCGTGCTCGTGCTGGGCTATCTGCTCGGCTCCATCCCCTTTGGCCTGATCCTGACCCGTGTCACCGGTGCCGGCGACCTGCGGCAGATCGGGTCGGGCAATATCGGCGCGACCAATGTGCTGCGCACCGGGCGCAAGGGGCTGGCGGCAGCGACCTTGCTGCTGGACCTGCTCAAGGGCGCGGCGGCGGTGCTGATCAGCGCCTGGCTGGTCGATGGTGGCGGACCCATGGCAGGCGCAATGGCTTTTATCGGCCATTGCTATCCCGTGTGGCTGCGCTTTGCCGGGGGCAAGGGCGTGGCGACGATGATGGGCGTGGTGACGGCGATGTTCTGGCCGGCCGGCTGTATCTTTGCGGCGGTTTGGCTGGCGGCGCTGTTCGGGACCAAATGGTCGTCGGTCGGCGGCATGGCGGCGGCGATCAGTGCGCCGATCGCCATGTGGGCGTTCGGGCGGATCGACCTGGTGCCGGTCGCCCTCGCGCTTGCGCTGATCGTGCTGTGGCGGCATCGCGCAAATATCAGCCGGCTGATGAAGGGTGAGGAGCCCAAGATCGGCACTTCCAAAGGCGCCGCCACCGAATGAGTGAGCGGGAGCGGTTCGACCGGCTGCGGCTCATCCGCTCCCCCCGGATCGGTCCGGTCAGCTATCGACAATTGCTCGCCCGCTTCGGTACGGCAACCGAAGCGCTGCGCGCCATTCCCGATCTGGCGGCGCGCGGCGGCGGGCGGGCAACCGTGGCCGATGCCGGCACGGTGGAAAAGGAAATCGCGCAAAGCCGCGCGCTGGGCGCCCGCTATCTGCTGATGGGCGACGCCGATTATCCCGCGCTGCTGGAGGCGTTCGACGGGGCACCGCCGGCGCTGATCCTGCGCGGTGATGCGGCGCTGGCCGCCGGGCAGTGCATCGCCATCGTCGGCGCGCGCAATGCGTCGGCCGCCGCCTGCCGCTTCGCCCGCAGCCTGGCGCAGGATCTGGGGCAGCGCGGTGCGATCACCGTGTCCGGGCTGGCGCGCGGCATCGATACGGAGGCGCATCGCGGGTCGATCGACAGCGGAACGATCGCGGTGATCGCATGCGGCATCGACATCGCCTTCCCGCCGGAAAATGCTGCGCTTCAAGAGCAGATCGCCGGACAGGGACTGGTCGTGACCGAGCATCCACCCGGTACCCAGCCATTGGCCCGACATTTCCCGGCGCGCAATCGCATCATCGCGGGACTAGCGCTGGGTACGGTGGTGGTGGAGGCGGCGCCGAAATCCGGTTCGCTCATCACCGCACGACTGGCGGCCGAGGCCGGGCGAGAGGTGATGGCCGTGCCGGGATCCCCGCTCGATCCGCGCGCGCAGGGATGCAACCAGTTGATCCGCGACGGCGCGATCCTGATCCAGCATGCCGCCGACATATTGGAAGCGGTGGGCAGCATCGACCCGCGCATGGTGCGGCAGGAGAGTTTCGACTTTATCGGGCAACCGGTGTCGAGCGATGTAGCCGAACAGGAGCGAGCGACGGTGATCGGCCTGCTGGGATCCGCGCCGGTGCCGATCGACGAAGTCATCCGCCTGTCCGGCCTGTCGCCGGGCGTGGTGCAGACGGTGCTGCTGGAACTGGAATTGGCGGGGCGGACCGACCGTCATTCAGGAGGAAAGATATCCCTGTCATGAGCGATGCTGCACAACGTCTGGATATTGGCGGGACATTGTCGGCCGCCATGGTGGCGATAACCGACAATATCGGTCGCTATGGCGCCATGGCGCTGGTGATGGCGGCCCTGGGTGGCGCGGTGGACACCTATGCGCCGCGGGCCGGCAACATGATCGGCAATGTCGCGCTGTTCTTCCTGTCGGTGCTGGCGGTTTTCCACACGTTACAGGCGCGGTTGCCTGGCGTCGCGATCAGGCCGCGTTTCGGTGCGGCTTTCGGTTTCAGCCTGCTTACCAACCTGGCCGTCATCTTCGGGTTGCTCCTGCTGATCGTGCCGGGGCTGATGATGCTGGCTCGCTGGGCGGTCGGCCTGCCGGCCCTGCTGCGCGAGGATCTGAGCGTATCGGAGGCGATGGGGCGCAGCAGCCAGCTGACGCAGGGCAACCGCTGGCGGATATTGGGGCTGGGTCTACTGATCTGGACACCGTTCCTGATCGTCATGATCCTGGTCGGTGGGCTGATATCCGTCATGATTGGCGATCAAAGTCTGGATTCGCTGCCGTTCAACATGCTCGTCAACCTGATGGCAGCCGGCGCGACGATCCTGAGCGGCATATGCTGGACTCTGGCCTATCTGACGCTGTCGGGTGACGCGGACGAGAGCGCCCTGGCCGATATCTTTGCCTGAGGCGGGAATAGCGTCCGGTAATGACTGGGTTGACGCGCCCCGCCACCACCCTACAGACTCGCGCGTGTACGTGAGAGATTTCCAAGCCGGGGCCTGAATGCAACTTGTCATCGTCGAATCGCCCGCCAAGGCGAAGACCATCGAGAAATATCTGGGCGGCGATTTCCACGTCCTCGCCAGCTACGGTCATATCCGCGACCTGCCGGCCAAGGACGGATCGGTGGACCCGGACGACGGCTTTGCCATGTCGTGGGAAAATTATGGCGACAAGGGCAAGCAGCTGAAAGCCATTGCCGACGCGTCCAAGAAGGCGACGCGATTGATCCTGGCGACTGACCCTGATCGCGAAGGGGAGGCGATCAGCTGGCATGTGCAGGAAGTGCTGCGCGCCAAGAAGGCGCTGCCGTCGGTCGTGGAGCGGGTGACGTTCAACGCCATTACCAAGGCGGCCGTGCTGGACGCGATGGCCAAGCCCCGCGCGCTGGACGAGGATCTGATCGACGCGTACCGCGCGCGCCGCGCGCTCGACTATCTGGTGGGCTTCACCCTGTCGCCGGTGCTGTGGCGCAAGCTGCCTGGCGCGAAGTCGGCCGGTCGTGTGCAATCGGTCGCTTTGCGGCTGGTGGTGGAGCGCGAGCGTGAGATCGAGAGCTTTACGCCGCAGGAATATTGGTCGGTCGCGGCCGAAATGGAGCAGGGCGGGCAGGGCTTTACCGCGCGCCTCGTCCGCTGGAAGGGCGAGAAGATCGAGCGCCTGACCATCGGCAAGGAAGGCGACGCCATGGCGGCCAAGGCCGATGTGGAAGCCGGGCGCTTTACCGTCGACAAGGTCGAGACGAAGCCGGTCAGCCGCAATCCTCCTGCGCCGTTCACGACGTCGACCTTGCAGCAGGAAGCCGCGCGCAAGCTGGGTTTCTCCGCCAGCCACACGATGCGGATCGCGCAGCAGCTCTACGAAGACGGCGCGATCACTTACATGCGTACCGACGGCGTGCAGATGGACGGCAGCGCCATTTCCGCCGCGCGCAAGGCGATCGCGGAGCGCTATGACGGCGGATATCTGCCCGAAAAGCCGCGCCAATATCAGACCAAGGCCAAGAATGCGCAGGAAGCGCACGAGGCTATTCGCCCGACCGAGTTTCATCGTGACAAGGTAGGGTCGGGCGATCATGCGCGCCTGTACGACCTGATCTTCAAGCGGGCGCTGGCAAGCCAGATGGCGTCGGCCCGGCTGGAACGCACGACGATCGATCTGGTCGAACAGACCGGCCAGCATGCGCTGCGCGCCACCGGACAGGTGGTGATCTTCCCTGGTTTCCTTGCGCTCTATGAAGAGGGACGGGATGACAGCGATGACGACGACAGCAAGCTGCTGCCGCGCATGAGCGAGGGCGATGTGCCGGCCAAGAAAAAAGTCACGGCCGACCAGCATTTCACCCAGCCGCCGCCGCGCTATTCCGAAGCGTCGCTGGTCAAGCGTCTGGAAGAATTGGGGATCGGGCGTCCGTCCACCTATGCTTCCACGCTTCAGGTGCTGAAAGACCGCGACTATGTGCGGATCGAGAAGAACCGATTCTTCGCCGAGGAAAGCGGACGGCTGGTCACGGCGTTTCTGGAACGCTTCTTCGAACGCTATGTGTCCTATGATTTCACGGCGGGACTGGAAGACGAGCTGGACGATATTTCCGGCGGCCGTGCCCAGTGGCAGGCCGTGCTGGAAGCCTTCTGGCGCGATTTCAAGCCCAAGACGGCCGAGATCATGGAGCAGAAGCCGTCCGACATCACGGCGGAGCTGGACAAGTTTCTGGAGCCGATGCTGTTTCCGCCCAAGGCAGACGGCAGCAATCCGCGTGCCTGCCCGCTGTGCGCGGATGGGCAATTGTCGCTGCGTGGCGGTCGGTTCGGGGCGTTCATTGCCTGCTCCAACTATCCCGAGTGCAAATATACCCGCAAATTCGGTCAGCCGGGCGGCAGCGAAGGTGCGGATACGGGCCCGGAAATATTGGGCCAGCATCCCGAAACCGGGCAGGATATCGTCAGGAAATCCGGCCGCTTTGGTCCCTATATCGAAATGGGGGAGGGCAAGGAGGCCAAGCGTGGCTCCATTCCCAAGGATCTGCCCGATGGCGAGATGACGCTGGACTGGGCGGTCAAGCTGTTGAGCCTGCCGCGTGAGGTCGGTCTGCATCCGGAGACGGGCAAGCCGATCGTGGCCAATATCGGGCGCTTTGGCCCCTATCTGCTGCACGACGGCAAATATGGGCGTCTGGCGAACACGGCCGAGATTTTCGAGGTCGGCATGAACAGCGCCGTCGTGAAGCTGGCCGAAGCCGCGAACCGGGGTGGCCGGTCGAGCGGCGGGCGCGAGCCGCTGAAGATACTGGGCGCGCATCCGCGTACCGAGGCCGAGATCAAGCTGATGGAAGGCCGCTATGGCGCCTATGTCACCGATGGCACGACCAATGCGACGCTGCCCAAGACGGTGGACAAGGATCAGCTGACGCTGGAGGAAGCGGCGCAGTTGATCGACGCGCGCGCCGCAGCGGCACCGGCCAAGAAGGGCAAAAAGGCCCCAGCCAAGAAGAAGGCCGCGCCCAAAAAGGATGCGGCCGAAAAGAAGCCCGCAGCCAAGAAGCCTGCCGCCAAGAAAGCACCGGCTAAAAAGAAAGCTGCAGCGGCCGAAACGGCCGAATAAACAATCCGCTCAGGCGGCGCGGCGCACCTGGTTGCGACCGCCCGTCTTAGCGGCATACATTGCGAGGTCGGCCAGATGCAGGCTGGCCTCGATCGGCTGGGCCGGATCGGACGCGCTCAGACCGATGCTGGCGGTGACGCGGACCGTTCCGCCCGTGGGCGCGCGGACCCGCAGCGACTGGATCGATATGCGCACGAGCTCGGCCCGTCGCTCTGCCTGATCCTCGTTACAGTCGATCAGGCAGGCGGCAAATTCCTCGCCGCCCAGCCGTCCGCAAAGGTCGGTCGGGCGCAGAGCATCGGCGATGGCACGGGCCACGTCATGCAGCACTGCATCGCCGGTCTGATGGCCATGATCGTCGTTGAAGCGTTTGAAATGATCGATATCGATCAGCAGATACCAATTGTCAGGCTGCCGGTGGACCTGCCCCGCCCGGTTCAAGAAGGCGTTGCGGCTCAGCAGGCCGGTCAGCCCGTCAATGTCGGCCAGCCGCGCCAGTTCGGCCACGCGCAATTCCAGTTCCTGACGCAACCGGCGATTTTCTTCCCCCTGGCGAACGAGCAGCACGCAGACTGGGGTCGATATGCTGCCCGAGCAGAAAATGCCGACGCCGAAATAGCGTAGCGGGATGAACATGCCGGGGATGGCCGACACGATGGCCATGATGATGATCGTCCCGAAAACAGAGACGCCGACGGCAAAGACGATTTTCTGCTTCGGACCCATGCAACGGGGCCGTAACGAGATAAGGTAAAGGATGGATTTACCTTATCTCGCCTTTCGTCATTCGACCCAGTCCAATCCGATATCGCGATAGATGCCGCGATCATCCTCCCAATCTTCCTTCACCTTGACGTGGAGGTAGAGGTGAACCTTCACGCCCAGCAGATTGGCCAGTTCGGCGCGGGCCTTCGACCCGATTTCCTTCAGCCGTTGCCCGCCCTTGCCCAGCACGATCGCGCGCTGGGTCGGGCGGCCGACCAGGATCTGTTGATGGATTTCGACCGAACCGTCGTCGCGCTCCTTATACTGCTCGGTATCGACCGCGGCGGCATAGGGAAGTTCGGCATGCAGCTGGTGATAGAGCTGTTCGCGGGTGATTTCGGCCGCCAGCATGCGGTCGGTGGCGTCCGACACCTGATCCTCAGGGAAGTGCCACGGACCTTCCGGCATCGCGTTCGCAAAGGCGGTCTTGAGTTCGGGCAGGCCATCGCCGGTCCCGGCCGACACGAAATAGATTTCGTCGAAACCCAGCTGATCGTTCAGCTTTTGCGTGTGGACCAGCAGCCGTTCCTTGGTGGCGATATCCACCTTGTTGATGATCAGCCACTTGCGTTCGGTGCGATGCTTGAGCGCTTCGATGATCGGCTCCAGCTTGGGGCCAAGGCCCGCCTTGCCGTCGATGACCATCGCGATCAGGTCCGCGCCCTGCGCGCCGCCCCAGGCAGCCTGCACCATGGCGCGGTCCAGCCGGCGCTTGGGCGCGAAGACGCCGGGCGTATCGACCAGCACCAGTTGCGCGTCGCCCTCGATCGCGACGCCCATCACGCGGGTGCGGGTGGTCTGCGCCTTGGGACTGGTGATCGCCACCTTCTGCCCCACAAGCGCATTCACCAGCGTGGACTTGCCCGCATTGGGCGCGCCGACTATGGCAATGACGCCGCAGCGCTGGGATGACTGCAATTCCGAACTTTCCAAATTAAACTCCGTTCGCCTATCGCGAGCTCGTCATCCCGACGAAAGCCGGGATCCCGGGTCAAGCCCGGGATGACGATGATGTTGTAGGCCTTTTATGCTTTGAGAGGAAGCTGGACCTAACCCGCCAGTTTTTCCAGCAGGGCTTTGGCCGCTGCCGTTTCCGCTTCCTGCTTGGATCCACCCGTCGCCACCGCTTCGCCCGCGCCCTTGATCGAGACGGTCACGGTGAAGCGCAGCGCGTGGTGCGGGCCGGATCGGTCGGTCAGCACATATTCGGGCGGCTTGCGCTTGTTGGCGGCGGCCCATTCCTGAAGATAGGATTTGGGGTGACGGGGCGCGCTGGTCTGGGTATCGACCCGGTCGCCCCACAGGCGGCGAACCAAGGCGCGCGCTTCCTCCAGCCCGCCTTCCAGATAAAGCGCGCCGATCAGCGCCTCCATCACGTCACCCAGCACATTGTCGCTGTCGGCGGCGCCATCGTCGCGGGCCTGCTTGCCCAGCACCAGATGGATGGGGACGCCGGCGGTGCGCGCGACTTCGGCGCAGGTTTCTCCCGAAACCAGCGCATTGAAACGGCGCGACAGCTTGCCTTCGGGTTCGTCGGTGAACCGGTCAAACAGCCATTCGCCGATCAGCAAGCCCAGGATGCGGTCGCCCAGAAATTCCAGACGCTCATAATTGACCGCCTTGGCGCTGCCATGGGTCAGCGCCTGTTCGAACCGCGTAGGGTTGGTCGGTGCGCGGCCGATCAGGGCCTTCAGCCAGGATGCAGTGTCAGGCTTGCTCAAAAGCCTTCCCCGATCCGGCTCCACCGCGCGGCGGTGAACCAGGTCCAGGGCAGCAGCCAGTTGGCGCTACCATCGGTCGAGAAGACGGAAATCACCGCCTTGCCCACCAGATTTTCTTCGGGGACGAGGCCGATGCCGCCGCCTTCAACCGCCGGGAAACGGCTGTCGGCGCTGCGATCGCGATTGTCGCCCATCATGAAGAGATGACCCTGCGGCACCAGCACGGTGTCGCGATCGTCAGCCGCGCCGTCGGGCAGCAGGTCGAGGACATTGTAGCTTTTCCCGCCGGGCAGCGTCTCGCGGAACTGCGGATAGCGGCATTGTTTGCCGCCATCGGGGGCTGCTTCCTCGAAATCGGGGCGATAGCAGGGGGAGGGCGCGCCTTCCTTCGTCGCGGCATCGACCATGTTGGGCGTGACCGGGATGACCAGGTCGGCGACCTTCTGCTTGGGGATGGCCTGTCCGTTCAGATAGACGGTCCCGCCGCGCACCGCGATCATATCACCGGGCAGGCCAATCACGCGCTTGATATAATCATTCTTCTGCGTCGGTGGCGCCTTGAACACCACCACGTCGCCACGCTCCGGCGTGGACGCCAGGATGCGGCCGGGGATTAGCGGGATGCTGAACGGCAGCGAATAGCGCGAATAGCCATAGGGCCATTTGGCCACCAGCAGATAGTCGCCGATCAGCAGGCGCGGCTGCATGGATTCCGACGGAATGTTGAACGGCGAAATGATGAAGCTGCGCAGGATGAAGACGAACAGCCCGAGCTTGGCGAGAAACCAGAGAAAGTCCCGCGTTTCCGATTTGGCAGTCATGGAATGTCGTCTGGTCCCTTACATGAGCCGATAAAGCGGCCGAGGCGGCTTGTGGAGCCTGTTACAGGACGCGTCAAGCGGTCCTTGCCGATGCAAAGCGCGCCGCTTTGGGCTAAGCATAGCGGGAATCGACCGGTGCAGCGTCGATATCGACCAACGTCATAGAGGAAATTGCATGACCAGCCCTGCACAGCCGAGTTCTTTGGCCGCCATCGCGGCGCTGCCCAAAGCCGACCTCAAATCCATTTTCACCACCGATACCGATCGCCTGTCCAAGCTGGTGCTGAGCCAGGGACCGATCCGGTTCGACTGGTCCAAGACCCATCTGACCGACGATCTGCTGGCCGGTTTCCTTGACCTGGCGCAGGAGCAGGATTTTGCCGGATGGCGCGACGCGCTGTTCGCTGGGCAGGCTGTCAACAACAGCGAAGGCCGCGCCGCCGAACATCCCGCCGAACGCGGTGAGGGCAATGCCGACAGCGTCGCCCATGCCAAGATGCTGCATCAGCGGATGCGCGGCCTGGTCGACGCGATTGAGGCGGGCGCGCTGGGCGAAGTCCGCCATATTCTGCATATCGGCATCGGCGGGTCCGCGCTTGGCCCCAAGCTGATCGTCGATGCGCTGGACGGCGATGGCGTGCGCTATGATGTGGCGATCGTGTCCAATGTGGACGGCACCGCGCTGGAGCGGGCGCTCGAAGGGTTCGATCCGCACACGACCCTGATCGCGATCGCGTCCAAAACCTTCACCACCAGTGAGACGATGCTGAACGCGGCGAGCGCGATCAACTGGATGGTCGAGGCCGGCGTTGACGACCCCTATGGCAAGGTGATCGCACTGACTGCCGCGCCGGAAAAGGCGATGGAATGGGGCGTGGACGAAACCCGCATCCTGCCCTTTGCCGAGAGCGTGGGCGGGCGTTATTCGCTCTGGTCGTCCATCGGTTTTCCGGCCGCGATGGCGCTGGGCTGGGACGCGTTCGAAAGCCTGCTGGAGGGCGCGGCGGCGATGGATCGCCATTTCCGCCTGTCCCCGCTGGCCGAAAATGCGCCGCTGATCGCGGCGTTCGTCGATCAATATTATGCACGGGTGCAGGGTTATCAGACGCGCGCTTTGTTCGCTTATGACGAGCGGCTGGCGCTGCTGCCCTCCTATCTCCAGCAGTTGGAGATGGAGAGCAACGGCAAGAGCGTGACCCGCGACAATCAGCCGGTCGTGGGACCGACCGCACCGATCACCTGGGGCGGGGTGGGCACCGACGCGCAGCATGCGGTGTTCCAACTGCTGCATCAAGGTACGGTGATTTCTCCGGTCGAATTCATCGCCTCGATCGAGCCGGGCCATGTGCTGGACCCGGCGCATCACCGCGCACTGTTGGTCAACTGCTTCGCACAGGGCGCGGCGTTGCTGCGCGGCAAGGAGAATGCGGACGATCCGGCGCGCGCCTATCCCGGCAACCGGCCGTCGACCACCATCCTGCTGGACGATGTGACCCCCGAAGCGCTGGGCGCGCTGATCGCTTTCTATGAGCATCGCACCTTCGCCAATGCCGTGTTGATGGGGATCAATCCCTTCGACCAGTTCGGCGTGGAACTGGGGAAGGAAATCGCCAAGTCGATCGAAGCCGATGGGGCGACTGGCTTCGACCCGTCGACCATGGCGCTGATCGAGTTGGCGCTGGGCGGCGAATAACCAACACGGCCGTTCGTTTCGAGCGAAGTCGGGAGACGCCAGTGCAGCGCTTCCGTTTCTCGACACGCTCGAAGCGAACGGAGGTGGTTTGGGTACCAGCAACAATATTCCCATTTGTAACTAGCGCCTACACCCGCCATATCCCGCCTCGATAAGCGGAGGCCAAGCATGAGCGGATATGATTTCGACCTTTTCGTCATCGGGGCAGGATCGGGTGGTGTGCGCGCCTCCCGCGTCGCGGCGGCGCATGGCGCGAAGGTTGCTGTGGCCGAGGAATTTCGGGTCGGCGGCACCTGCGTCATTCGCGGCTGCGTGCCCAAGAAACTGCTCATCTACGGCGCGCATTTCGCCGAGGATCTGAAGGACGCCCGCCGCTTCGGCTGGGACGTGCCGGAATGTGGCTTTGAGTGGACCACGTTGCGTGACAATGTGCTGGCCGATGTCGATCGGCTGGAGGGGCTGTATGGCAATACGCTGAGCAGCCATAAGGTCGAGGTGATCCGCGAGCGCGCGACCATCACCGGACCGCATGGCATCAAGCTGGCCAGCGGGCGCGAAGTGACGGCCAAGGTGATCCTGGTCGCGACCGGTGCCTGGCCGATCGTCCCCGATCTGGACGGCGCCGAACATGGCATCACCAGTAACGAGGTGTTCCATCTGGACGAATGCCCCCAGCGGATCGTGATCGTGGGCGGCGGCTATATCGCCAATGAATTTGCCGGCATCTTCCACCAGTTCGGCAGCCATGTGACGATGGTCAATCGCGGCAGCGATCTGCTGCGCGGCTATGACGAGCAGATCCGCGATCGCCTGCTCCAGATCAGCATGACGAAGGGGATCAATTTCCGCTTCAATGCGAAGATGGAGCAGATCGAGAAGAAGGAAGACGGCACGCTGTGCGTCCATATCGAAGGCGGCGATCCGGTGACGGCCGATGTCGTGCTGTTCGCTACGGGCCGCAAGCCGCATGTCGATGGGCTGGGGCTGGAGACGGCCGGGGTCGAGTTGACCGAGAAGGGCGCGATCAAGGTCGACGATTATAGCCAAACGAGCTGCGAGAGCATCTATGCCGTGGGTGACGTCACCGACCGGCTGCAACTCACGCCAGTGGCGATCCGGGAAGGCCATGCCTTTGCCGACACCGTCTTTGGCGACAATAAGCGCAAGGTGGACTATAGCTGCGTTCCGTCCGCCGTGTTCAGCCATCCGCCGCTGGCCGGCGTGGGCCTGACCGAGGCGCAGGCCAAGAACCAATATGGCACGGTGAAAGTCTATACATCCGATTTCCGGCCGATGAAGAATGTGCTGGCCGGGCGTCAGGAACGGGCGCTTTACAAGATGATCGTGGATGCGACGACCAACAAGGTTGTCGGGCTGCACATGATCGGGCCGGACGCGCCGGAGATTTTGCAGGCCGCCGCGATCGCGGTGAAGGCAGGCCTGACCAAGCAGGATTTCGACGACACCGTCGCGCTGCACCCCAGCATGGCGGAAGAGTTGGTGCTTCTCAAATAGCATCCGTTCGCTTCGAGCTTGTCGAGAAGCGGGAAGCACTGCGCTGGTGGTTCTCGACAAGCTCGAACTGAACGGATGTGAGGGGTTAGGCGGTGGCCACAAATGTCACCACCAGCGCGTCGCGCCAGGCTGGCGCGTCTGGATCGACGGGGTGAATTTCCGTGACGCCGTGCAGGATGCGGTGATCGTCGATCAGCATCGTGTCGGCCGGGTCCGCTAGTGTGAATTCCCCCAGCGCCGCGCCATCTGGTGCGCCGATGCGAGTAACGCCCTCGCGGACATTGCGGCGCTCCACCAGCATGACCAGCACATGGTCCACGCCGTCGCGGTGCATGCCTTCGGGCGTCGGGCGCCCCTGTTCGTCCGGCTTCGCTTCGATCCGGAACTGGTGCATTTCGACATGCCAATTGCCCTTGGCGGCCGGGTCGAAACTGTCGGCACAGAAGGCGAAGATGGACTGAAGCACCGGACTGTCGATCGTGTCGTCCGCGACCGGATCGAACCAGCGCTGTACGTCGCCGTTCAGCGGATTATAGTCGCGGCTCTGATAATGGGGCTGATGCGGCTTGCGCGTGAAGCGCCCCTGTTCCAGCGCGAAAGCGGCATGGCGGCGGCGGCGGTAGCGTCCACCATCGGCCATGTAGAGATCCGGGCCAAGAGCGTTCCAGCTTTGCGCGAAGGCTGCCCAGTCCGGTTCGGCAATGTCCAGCCTGTCGAACATCGCTGTGCCGGACAGGCGGGCATAGCCGTCGGCCAGGAGGGCGTCTTCGATATGGGAAAGGCTGTCCGTGTCGCTCATCATCATCCCTCTAATGGAGGCATGAGACGAGCGACAGGGCCAGTTACCACAAGCCGGATCGTCACTGCTCCGTTCGTGCTGAGTAGGGGCTGAGCTTGTCGAAGACCCATATCGAAGCACTGATCCTTCGATACGGCATTTCGACTTCGCTCAATGGCTACTCAGGACGAACGGCAATAGCGTGGTTCAGGCGATCGTCGGCACCATGCCGCCTTCGACCCGGACGGCCGCGCCGTTGGTGGCGGCGGCGAGCGGACTGGCGAGATAGGCGACCATCGCGCCGACCTCATCCGCCTCGATCAGGCGCTTGATGAGCGAGAGCGGGCGCAGCTTGGTGAAGAACTCGGCCTCGCGCTCGGCTTCCGGCGCGTCCTTGTTTTCCACCACGGAGCGAATGAAATCGACAATCCCTTCCGACCGGGTCGGGCCGGGCAGGACGGAATTGACCGTGACGCCGGTGCCGCGCGTATGTTCGGCAAGGCCGCGCGAGATGGACAGTTGCGCCGACTTGGTCATGCCATAATGGATCATCTCGGCCGGGGGCAGCAGGCCGCTTTCACTGGCGATGAAGAGGACGCGGCCCCAATTGTTTTCCAGCATCCTGGGGAAATAATGGCGGGAAAGGCGAGCGCCGCTCACCACATTGACTTCGAACAGATGATGCCAGTCTTCGTCGGTGATATCGGCGAAATCCTTGGCTTCGTAGATGCCCAGATTGTTGACGAGAATGTCGGTCGCGGGGACGGCGGCGATCAACGCGGCGGCGCCTTCGGCCGTGGCGGGATCGGCCAGGACCGCGTTGACGGGCAGTCCGATATCGGCGGCGGCGGCGTCCAGCTTGGCTTGGGTTCGCCCGGTGATGGTAACGGCGACGCCTTCCTGCGCGAGGCGCCTGGCGATGGCGAGGCCGATGCCGGCGGTCGATCCGGTCACGATGGCGGTTTTGCCGGTGAGTTTCAGGTCCATGAGCTTTTCCCTTTCGAATGAGACAGCAAGTTGGACAGGTAGATAGATATTTGCTTATTGATGATTAGAGGGAATGACATCACTTCAGAAGTGAATTGAAATCATGGATAATCGGTTCGGCGACGTCGAAACTTTCCTGATGGTGGCGGGTGAGGGCAGCTTTGCCGCTGCTGCCAAGGCATTGCGGCTAACCCCGTCGGCGGTCAGTCGATCCATCGCGCGCCTGGAGCAACGACTGGGCGTGGCGCTGGTGCGGCGGACCACCCGGTCGCTGGCGCTGACGCGGGAAGGCCAGGTCTATCGCGACCGGATGACCGCGATATTCGGCGATATCCATGACGCCGAAAGCAGCCTGCATATGGAGGGGGAAGGGCCGCGCGGGCTGCTGCGGATCAACGCTTCGCCCTCGTTCGGCATGGAGTGCCTGATCCCGATCCTGCCGCGGTTCGGCGAACGTCATCCGGCGGTGGATGTGGACCTGACGCTGACGGACGATATCGTCGACCTGGTCGAGGAGCGGGCGGACATCGCCATCCGCATCGGGCCGCTGCGCGACACCAGTTTGCGCGCCAAGAAGCTTGGGCACAGTCGCATGCTGCTGGTCGCAAGTCCCGATTATCTGGCGCGACGGGGGACGCCGGCGACCCCCGACGATCTGGAGGCGCATGATTGCCTGCGCTTCAGTTTCCGCCGGTCGGTGGACAGTTGGCCGTTCCGGGTGAAGGGGAAATTGGTGCAGCGGCCGGCGCAGGGGCGCTTCTTCGGCAATTCGGGCGAGGTGGTGCGGCACATGGCGGTCGCGGGCGCGGGGATTGCGCGACATGGCCGTTTCCACGTCGCGCGCGACCTGCGCGAGGGGCGGCTGGTCGAGGTGCTGGCCGATTATAATGCTGGCGACGGCGAGGATATCCACGCCCTCTACGCCGCGGAGGATCGCGCCGCGGCGCGGGTGCGGGTTTTTCTGGATTTTCTGGATGAAGCGATGGTCATCGATGGATGATGGGAGCGCCTATAGGCTGTAACTATGGCAGGGCCCAATATCGATATTTTACCCCATCGGCCGGCGCTTCCATGACGGAGCGACATGAAGGGGAGAGGATCTATGTCCACAGAGCTTTGTCGTCGCCACGTCCTGATCTCGGCCGCAGCGCTGATGGCGAGCCTTTCGGCGGCGGCGCACGGCGCCACGAGAGAGAGGCATGCCCAGGCGAGCGTCATCGTGGACAATGATTTTTCGGGCGATCCGGATGGACTGTTCCAATTGGCGCATCATCTGCTTTGCGGGTCGGTCGATATCCCGCTGATCATCGGATCGCATCTGCCGGCCAAATTTGGTGGCCCGACATCCGCTTCAGCCGGCTCTGCCAAGGCGCGGGCGTTGCTGAAGGTCATGCAATTGGACGGTCATCACGCCCCGATTGCAGGGGCGGAACTGCCCATCGCGTCGCGCGATCGCTGGAAGCCCAGCCCCGCGACGGCGGCGATCGTGCGCGAAGCGATGCGCGAGGATCGGACGGCGCCGCTGGTCTACGCAGCGGGGGCCGGGCTGACCGAACTGGCGCTGGCCTGGCTGGCCGAACCGAAGATCGGGCCACACATCAAGCTGGTGTGGATCGGCGGTGGCGAGCATCCCGGCCTGGCCTACCCCCCGCCCGGACCGGCGGAGGTGGAATTCAACCTGTCGATCGATCCGATCGCGGCGCAGATCATCTTCAACGAATCCGATATCGAAATCTGGCAGGTGCCGCGCGACGCCTATCGCCAGATGCTGTTTTCGATGGCCGAGATCGAGGACATTGCCGCCACGGGGCCTTTGGGCCGCTATCTCAAGGCGGAACTGGACGGCATGGCCGCGATATTGGCGTCCATTCCCGGCTTCCCGCCCATGCCCGACGCTGACGTCTATGTGCTGGGTGATAGTCCGCTGGTGACGTTGACCGCATTGGTGACGCCGATTCAGCCCGATCCTGCGTCCAGCCGCTATCTGCGAAAACCCACGCTCTGGTTGAATATAGACGGCAGCTATCGCGATCGCTCCGACGCGCGACCGATGCGGGTCTATAGCGCGATCGACAGCGACCTGACCTTCCGCGACATGGTAAGCCGCTTTGCAAAGCAGGCGCGGGCGGGCGGCTGAATTTCCTCACCCGATCCAGTAGGGCACGATCTGGCGATTATCCGGATCGACATGGATAGGGCGGTCGGCCGGCGGGAAGGCGCGCTGGTCGCAGCTTTGGCGGGGGCACAGGCGGCAAGTGATGCCGATCGGGGTCGCTGCGCCTTCCTCCGCCAGATGCAGGCCATCGGCATAGACGAAGTTGGCGGCATGGGCGACTTCGCAGCCCAGCACCACGGCATAGCGGCGCGGGGTGCGCTTGTAGCTGCCCGAGGGTTTCACCAACCCCTTGGCCATGGACACATAGCGCACGCCGTCGGGCGTTTCGCCGAGCTGGACGTTGATGCGGTCGGGGACGGCCACTGCCTCATGAACGTTCCAGAGCGGGCAGGCGCCGCCGAAGCGGGCGAATTGCAGGCGGGTGGCGCTGTGGCGCTTGGTGATGTTACCGGCCATGTCGACGCGACAGAAAAAGAAGGGGATGCCCCGCAGGCCGGGCCGTTGCAGCGTGGAGAGGCGATGGCAGGCCTGTTCGAAGCTGACGCCGAAAGTCCGGGCGATCCGATCGATATCGTGGCGCATCGTCCGCGCCGCTTCGCGAAAGGCGGCATAGGGCAGCAGCAGCGCGCCCGCCGCATAATTGCCAAGGCCGATCGCCAGCAATCGGTCGGCGCCGGGAACCGGCAGGGCGGCTTTCTTCACCACGTCGGCGATCACCGCCTGCCCCTCCAGCATCATCAATTGATGGGCGAGCATGAACTTGCGGCTTTCGGTCGGCAGCGCCGCGTTGATGAACAGCTTGCGTTCCGCCGGGCGATAGGCCCGCAGCGCGCTGTCGGGGGTATCGGCGATCAACGTCTCGATGCCATGGCGACGAGCGAGCGCCTCCACCAGCATGCCTTCGTCCAGCACCTGCCCCTGGGTGAAGCTTTCCGCCATCTCCTCGGCCAGGCAGTCGAGCGCGTGGACATAGTTGCCGGCCTCATGGAACCAGTCGCGGGCGGCTTCCCATGGCAGGCGGGCCTGCACCTCATGATCGTTGGCGATCGCCTCCTCGATCATGTTGATGCGTTCGTTGGCACGCATATGCGCATTGTAGAGATCGACATAGCGCGCCGCGAATTCGGGGAATTGCAGGTGCAGTTTCTCGATCCGCTCCGGCTCCATCTGGTTCCCCGGCAGTTCGGGATGGCCCAGCGCATAGGTGAAGGCGCCCAGAAGCTGCTCCTCCTCCCGGCTATCGAAACTGGCCCAGTCTGTGGGGAAGGCGCTGGCGAGCGCGGCCTTGACCTTGGCAGTCAGGGGACGATCGTCATTTTCCATCTGCGAAAGATAGGATACGGATATGCCCAGTGCCTGCGCCATCGTCGCCTGGTCCATCCGATGGTCCAGACGAAGCTGGCGCAGGCGAGGACCTGCGAAGATGCGGTTGCCGCGTGCCATATAGTCTTCCCTGCCCGCGCGGTTCGATTACTGGACCCCGGCCTTCGCCGGAGTCCGGAACGGCGCTGAACTCCGTTCCTAATTTGCGAAGTCGCGATTTGCAAATTAGCAAATTTACATTTGCGAACTGGGCTTGGGGCTGGGTAGGGGAAGGGCAAGGCGGCCGCTGCCGCACATGGGAGAGATGTAGGAATGTCGAAGCTCGCCATCATCGAACAGCTGGAAGCCAAGCGGGAGGCTGCGCGCCTTGGCGGCGGACAGCGGCGGATCGACGCCCAGCATGGCAAGGGCAAGCTGACCGCGCGGGAGCGGTTGGACGTGCTGCTGGACGAGGACAGCTTCGAAGAGCTGGACATGTATGTCGAGCATAATTGCGTCGATTTCGACATGAATGCGCAGCATATTCCGGGCGACGGGGTCGTCACCGGATCGGGCACGATCAACGGCCGGCTGGTGTTCGTGTTCAGCCAGGATTTCACCGTCTATGGCGGCGCGGTGTCGGAACGGCACGCGATGAAGATCTGCAAGATCATGGATATGGCGCTGAAGGTCGGCGCGCCGGTCATCGGCCTGAATGACAGCGGCGGCGCGCGCATTCAGGAAGGCGTCGCGTCGCTGGCGGGCTATGCCGAGATTTTCCAGCGCAATGTGCTGGCCAGCGGCGTGGTGCCGCAGATCAGCGTCATCATGGGGCCATGCGCGGGCGGGGCGGTCTATTCACCCGCCATGACCGACTTCATCTTCATGGTGAAGGACAGCAGCTTCATGTTCGTGACCGGGCCGGATGTGGTCAAGACGGTGACGAACGAAGTCGTCACGCAGGAGGAACTGGGCGGCGCGGTGACGCATACGACCAAGTCCGGCGTGGCGGACGTGGCGTTCGAAAATGATATCGAGGCTTTGCTGGCGACCCGCGATTTCGTGGACTTCCTGCCCGCGTCCAACAAAGAGCCGGTGCCCGAACGGCCGAGCGCGGACCCGTGGGACCGGATCGAACCGAGCCTGGACACGCTGATCCCGGCCAATGCCAACCAGCCCTATGATATGCACGAACTGATCCGCAAGGTGGTGGACGAGGGCGATTTCTTCGAAGTGCAGCCCGCCCATGCCGGGAATATCCTGTGCGGCTTCGGCCGGGTCGAGGGCAAGACGGTGGGCATCATCGCCAACCAGCCGATGGTGCTGGCAGGGGTGCTGGACATTAATTCGTCCAAGAAGGCGGGGCGGTTCGTGCGCTTCTGCGACGCGTTCGAGATACCGATCGTGACCTTCGTGGACGTGCCGGGCTTCCTGCCGGGGACGGCGCAGGAACATAGCGGCATCATCAAGCATGGCGCGAAACTGCTGTTCGCCTATGCCGAAGCGACCGTGCCCAAAATCACCGTCATCACGCGCAAGGCCTATGGCGGCGCCTATGACGTCATGAGTTCAAAGCATCTGCGCGGCGATTTGAACTATGCCTGGCCGACCGCGGAAATCGCGGTAATGGGCGCGAAGGGCGCGGTGGAGATCATTTTCCGGGGCAGGACGGCGGACGAGATCGCCGAGAAGACCAAGGAATATGAGGACCGCTTCGCCAACCCGTTCGTCGCGGCGAGCAAGGGCTTCATCGACGAGGTGATCCAGCCGCATTCGACGCGGAAGCGGATTGCGCTGGGCCTGCGCAAGCTCAAGAACAAAGCGCTGGAGAACCCGTGGAAGAAGCATGACAATATTCCGCTTTGAGCAATGACGTCATCCCCGTGAAGACGGGGATCCATCTCCAGACCTCACCCTTGGAGATGGCTTGGGAGATGGATTCCCGCCTGCGCGGGAATGACGAGGATAGGATGAAGTGATGAAACTCGGCCGTCTCAACCATATCGGGATCGCGACGCCTTCGCTGGAGGCGAGCCTTGCCTATTATCGCGACGTGATGGGCGCGGCGATCGTGCATGAACCGTTCGACCTGCCCGCGCAGGGGGTGAAGGTGTGTTTCGTCGATACGCCGGGTGAAAATGGCACCCATGGCACGCAGATCGAGCTGATCGAGCCGCTGGGCGAAAACTCGCCCATCCATGGCTTCATCGCCAAGAACCCGGCCGGTGGACAGCATCATATGTGCTACGAAGTGCCGGACATTCATGCAGCCAAGGCCTGGTTCGAGAAGTTGGGCAAGAGGGTGCTGGGCGAACCGCGTATCGGTGCGCATGGCACGCCAATCTTTTTCGTGCACCCCAGGGATATGAACGGGGTGCTGACCGAGATCATGGAAACGCTGAAAGAGGCGCACTGAATTTCGTCACCCCGGACTTGATCCGGGGCCCGCTGTTTTCGTCCCGCTCGCAGAAGAAGCGGGATGCCGGATCAAGTCTGGCATGACGAATGGGTAGGATGATAGTTATGACCGACAAGCCGACATTGGACCAGTGGGCCGCCGCTGCCGCCAAGGAAGTGAAGGGCAAGGATCTGAACTGGGATACCCCCGAAGGTATTCAGGTGAAGCCGCTCTATACGGCCGAGGATGTGACCGTCGATCCGGGCCTGCCGGGCTTCGCGCCGTTCACGCGGGGCGTGCGCGCCTCCATGTATGCGGGGCGGCCATGGACCGTGCGGCAATATGCGGGCTTTTCGACGGCGGAGGAATCCAACGCATTCTATCGCCGCAATCTGGCGGCCGGGCAGAAAGGGCTGTCCGTCGCGTTCGACCTGGCCACCCATCGCGGTTATGACAGCGACCATCCCCGCGTGACGGGCGACGTGGGCAAGGCGGGCGTGGCGATCGACACGATCGAGGATATGAAGATCCTGTTCGACGGCATTCCGCTCGACAAGATGTCGGTCAGCATGACCATGAACGGCGCGATCATCCCGGTGCTGGCCTTCTTCATCGTCGCGGGCGAGGAACAGGGGGTCGATCGCAAGCTGCTCGACGGGACGGTCCAGAACGACATTCTCAAGGAGTTCATGGTCCGCAACACCTATATCTACCCGCCCGAACCCTCCATGCGGATCATCAGCGACATTTTCGGCTATACGTCGCGGGAAATGCCCAAGTTCAACAGCATCTCCATTTCCGGCTATCATATGCAGGAAGCGGGCGCGACGCAGGTGCAGGAACTGGCCTTCACCATCGCCGACGGCATCGAATATGCGCGCTATGGCATGGCAAGCGGGCTGGACATCGACAATTTTGCCGGGCGGTTGAGCTTCTTTTTTGCGATCGGCATGAATTTCTTCATGGAGATCGCCAAGCTGCGCGCCGCCCGCGTGCTGTGGCACCGCGCCATGACCAAGCTGGGCGCTCAGAGCGAGCGCAGCAAGATGCTGCGCACCCATTGCCAGACCAGCGGCGTATCGCTGACCGAGCAGGATCCGTATAACAACGTCATGCGCACCACGATCGAGGCGATGGCCGCGATGCTTGGGGGCACGCAGTCGCTGCACACCAATGCCCTGGACGAGGCGATCGCGCTGCCGACGGATTTTTCCGCCCGGATTGCGCGCAACACCCAGATCGTCATTCAGGAAGAGACGGGCATGTGCAATGTCGTCGATCCGCTGGGTGGCAGTTACTATGTAGAGAGCCTGACGCAGCAACTGGTGGACGCCGCGCAGGAGATTATCGACCGGGTCGAAAGCGAAGGCGGCATGGCGAAGGCCGTGGCGGCGGGATGGCCCAAGGCGATGATCGAAACGGCAGCAGCAGCGCGGCAGGCGCGGGTCGATCGCGCCGAAGACGTGATCGTGGGCGTCAACAAATATCGGCTGGCGAACGAGGATTTGCTGGAAACACTGGATATCGACAATGCCAAGGTGCGCGAGGCGCAGATCGCCCGCATCAACCGGGTCAAGGCGGAGCGTGACGAGGAAAAGTGTCAGGCCGCGTTGCAGGCGCTGCGCGATGCCGCCGCCGCGCCGCAATCGATCGAGACAAACCTTCTGGCTCATGCGGTGGAAGCGGCGCGCGCCCGCGCCACGCTGGGCGAAATCTCCTCCGCCATGGAGGATAGTTTCCAGCGCTACGGCACGCAGCCGACGCCGGTGAAGGGCGTCTATGCGGCGCCCTATGCCGGCGACAGTCGCTGGCAACAGGTTCTCGACGGCGTGCAGGCCGTCGAACGGCGCCTCGGTCGTAAACCCAAATTGCTCGTCGCAAAAATGGGACAGGATGGCCACGACCGGGGCGCCAACATCATCGCATCGGCCTTTGGCGATCTGGGGTTCGACGTCGTGTCCGGCCCCTTGTTCCAGACGCCCGAGGAAACGGTGGTGCTGGCGCTGGACAGCGGCGTCGATGTAGTGGGCGCGTCCAGCCTTGCGGCGGGGCACAAAACCTTGATCCCCGAACTCATCAATCGGCTGCGGGAAAAGGGGCGCACCGACATCAAGGTGATCGCCGGTGGCGTCATCCCGCCGCAGGATTACGACTATCTTCGTGACGCCGGGGTTCAGGGCATTTATGGGCCGGGTTCCAACGTCGTGGAGTGCGCTGCCGATGTGCTGCGCCTGCTCGGCCACAATATGCCCCCTGCCGGGCTGGAGGAAGCTGCTTGACCCGTAATTCTGCCTTTTGTGTCGTCGATGGATCGTTTATAGATTTCGTCAGACAATCGGAGGATGCCCATGTTTGACGCTCGCAACGACTGGACCCGTGAGGAAATCGCGGCGCTGTTCGATCTGCCCTTCAACGATCTGATGTTCGAAGCGCAATCGATCCACCGCAACAATTTCCCGCGCAACGAAGTGCAACTGTCCACCTTGTTGTCGATCAAGACCGGCGGTTGTCCGGAGGATTGCGGCTATTGCAATCAGTCGGCATCGGCGGAAAGCGGCCTGAAGGCCGAAAAGCTGATGAGCGTGCAGGCGGTGATGCAGGCGGCGGCGCAGGCCAAGGACGCGGGCTCCTCACGTTTTTGCATGGGCGCGGCCTGGCGCAACCCCAAGGAGCGCGACATGCCCGCCATCGTCCAGATGGTGAAGGGCGTGCGCCAGATGGGCATGGAAACCTGCATGACCTTGGGCATGCTGGACGAAAAGCAGGCCAAGACATTGGCCGATGCGGGCCTCGATTATTACAACCATAATATCGACACCTCGCCCGAACATTATGAGAAGGTCATCACCACCCGGACGTTTGACGACCGGTTGGTGACGCTGGAGAACGTCCGCAATTCGGGCATCAACGTGTGCAGCGGCGGGATCGTCGGCATGGGCGAAACGCGCGACGATCGCGTCGGCTTCCTGCACGCGCTGGCCGTGCTGCCGGCCCATCCGCAGAGCGTACCGATCAACGCGCTGGTCCCGGTCAAGGGCACGGTGCTGGGCAATATGCTGGCCGACACGCCGCTCGCCAAGATCGACGAGATCGAATTCGTGCGCACCGTTGCGGTCGCGCGGATCGTGATGCCGGAGAGCATGGTGCGGTTGTCAGCCGGGCGCGAGAGCATGTCGGATAGCTGCCAGGCGCTCTGCTTCATGGCAGGCGCGAACAGCATCTTCACCGGCGACAAGCTGCTGACCACGGCCAATGCGGGCGACAATGCGGATGCCGCGCTGTTCGCGAAGCTGGGCGTCGTGCCGATGCAGGCTGAGGTCAAGGTCGAGATGGAAGCGGCCGAGTGAAATCAGCGCTCCCCTTCGTCACCACGGACTTGATCCGGGGCCCCGCTTCTTCTCTGCCGTCGCGCGAGAAGACAGCGGGATGCCGGATCAAGTCCGGCATGACGGGGTGGGGTGAGGCTTCGGAGGGGTGATCCATTGTGCCTCCCTCCGTCATGCTGGTCTTGGTTCAGCATCCATCGCGTCTCCGGGCGCGATGCGCCGTGTGGAGGAATGAACCCTGAAACAAGTTCAGGGTGACGATTGGAAATAGAAAGGCTGACGGGCGTCGAGAAATGTCGCCCGCATGCCCGATAGGATAGGACTGGGACAGGAATTATAATGGCAATCACCAAGATCCTGATCGCGAACCGTGGCGAAATTGCGTGCCGGGTCATGCGTACGGCCAAGAAAATGGGCATCAAGACCGTCGCGGTCTATTCCGATGCCGATGCCCGTGCGCCGCATGTGCTGATGGCCGATGAAGCCGTCCATATCGGCCCATCGCCCGCCGCCCAATCCTATCTGATCGCCGACAAGATCATCGACGCCTGCAAGCAGACCGGCGCCGATGCGGTACATCCGGGCTACGGCTTCCTCTCCGAGCGGGAGAGCTTTCGCAAGGCGCTGGACGCGGAGGGGATCATCTTCGTGGGGCCGCCCGCCAATGCGATCGCGGCGATGGGCGACAAGATCGAGTCCAAGAAGCTGGCATTGGAAGCGGGCGTCAACGTCGTGCCGGGCTATGTCGGCGTGATCGACGATACCGAACATGCCGTGAAGATCTCCAATGAGATCGGCTATCCCGTGATGATGAAGGCGTCGGCGGGCGGCGGCGGCAAGGGGATGCGCCTCGCCTATAGCGAACAGGATGTCCGCGAAGGCTTCGAGGCGACCAAGCGCGAGGGGCTGAACAGCTTCGGCGACGACCGCGTCTTCATCGAGAAGTTCATCGAAAGCCCGCGCCATATCGAAATTCAGGTGCTGGGCGACCAGCACG
This sequence comes from Sphingobium limneticum, assembly GCF_008710165.1. Taxonomy (NCBI): domain Bacteria; kingdom Pseudomonadati; phylum Pseudomonadota; class Alphaproteobacteria; order Sphingomonadales; family Sphingobiaceae; genus Sphingobium; species Sphingobium limneticum. Next base: position 117,369 of record NZ_VYQA01000009.1, read on the forward strand.
GCAATATCGTTTACCTGAACGAACGCGAATGTTCGATCCAGCGCCGACACCAGAAGGTGGTGGAGGAAGCGCCGTCGCCCTTCGTATCACCCGAAATGCGCAAGAAGATGGGCGAACAATGCGTCGCGCTCGCCCGCGCGGTCGGCTATTTCAGCGCCGGCACGGTCGAACTTATCGTCAGCGGTGAGGACAAGACCGGGGACGGCTTCTACTTCCTGGAAATGAACACCCGGTTGCAGGTGGAGCATCCCGTCACCGAAGAAATCACCGGTGTCGATCTGGTCGAACAGATGATCCGCGTGGCCAATGGCGAGGCGCTGTCGTTCGGGCAGGCTGACGTGAAGATCAATGGCTGGTCGATCGAGAACCGCGTCTATGCCGAAGATCCCTATCGCGGCTTTCTGCCGTCCACCGGCCGCCTGATCCGCTATAACCCGCCCGAAACCGGGACGGATGACAATGGCGCGCTGATCCGTGTCGATGACGGCGTGGAAGAGGGGGGCGAAGTCTCCATCTTCTACGATCCGATGATCGCCAAGCTCATCACCTGGGCGCCGACCCGCCTCGAAGCCATCGACAAGCAGATCGAGGCGCTCGACAAGTTCGAGATTGAAGGGCCGGGCCACAATATCGATTTCGTGTCCGCGCTGATGCAGCATGAGCGGTTCCGGTCGGGCAATATCACCACCGGCTTCATCGCGGAGGAATATCCCGACGGGTTCCAGGGCGCGCCTGCTTCGGCCGAACTGCTGGTGAGGCTGTCGGCGATCGGCGCCTTTGCCGCCATGGCGCAGGCCGACCGGGCACGCCGGATCGACGGGCAATTGGGCAAGCGCCTCGCGCCGCCGACCGGCTGGCAGGTGAAGATCGGCGACGCCATCCATGATGTGGAGATCGACGGCGACGAGGTCACGGTCGATGGGGACGCCATCGACATGGCGCTGGAATATACGCCCGGCGATCGTTTGATCGAAGCGGAGTTTGGCGAGGAGGATCTGGCGGTGCGGATCGCGCCGGTGCGATCCGGCTTCGTGCTGACGGCGCATGGGGCGAGCCATCGCCTGCGCATCCTGCCTGCCCATGCCGCGCCGCATGCGCAGCATATGATCGAAAAGATCCCGCCGGACCTGTCGCGCTACCTGATCTGCCCGATGCCCGGCCTGCTCGTCGCGCTGCATGTGGCGGAGGGCGACAAGGTCGAAGCCGGCCAGCCGCTGGCGGTGATCGAAGCAATGAAGATGGAAAATATCCTGCGCGCGCAAAAGGCAGGCGTAGTGAAGAGCGTGTCGGCGGCGCAGGGCGAAAGCCTGCCGGTGGACGCCATCATCCTTGAAATGGAATAATCGCCTTATTGCGAAATTCTCGCAATAGCCTTGTCTTTCCGCATTTCGCCGCCATGGTGGAATGCGGAAAGCGAGGGCAGAATGACGCAAAGCATAACCGCACCATCGGCCACCATGAATGCGGTCGGATGGACCGGCGCCAATGGTGATGTCTGGGCGCTGGAGTGGGAGCGGACCGACCGCAGCTTCATCGCCCTGTCGGCGGAACTCGACCGGACCATAAGCGACGCCGTGGCGGGCAGGTCGGCTGCGGTGGCCGATGTGGGATGCGGCGCGGGCGGAACCGCGCTGGCGGCGGCGCGCGCCAATCCGAACGCGCAGCTTACCGGAATCGATATTTCACCGGCACTGATTGCGGTCGCGCAGGCACGGGCGGCCGCCGCCCCCAATGTCCGCTTCATCGTGGCGCCGGTGGAACAGGCCATTGATGATGCCGGGCCGTTCGACCTGATCGTTTCGCGCCATGGCGTGATGTTCTTCGACGATCCGGTGGACGCCTTCACCCGTTTGCGCGGGGCGACGCGACCGGGCGGGCGGTTGATCTTTTCCTGCTTCCGCGCCGCGCCGCTCAACGGCTGGGCGCGCGACATGATGACCGCCGTCGGCGAAACGCCGCCCGCAAAAACCGGCTATGTCCCCGGTCCCTTCGCCTTCGCCGATGAGGCTTTCGTGCGCGATCTGCTCGCCCATGCAGGATGGTCGGATATCGAGGCGCACCCGGTCGATTTCCCCTATCGCGCCGGCGGCGGTGACGATCCGGTGGCCGATGCCGTCAGCTTCTTCAGCCGGATCGGACCGGCCGCGCGGGCGCTCAAGCTGGCCGATCCGGCGGACCGCGCTTCGATCCTCGAACGCGTGGCCACACTATGCCGCGCGCGATTGCAGGATGGCCATGTGGACTTTCCGGCTGCGGCCTGGATATGGTCGATGCGCAATCCATATTGAGGGCCGCCCGATGCACCTGACCCATGATCCCGCCACGCCGGTGAGCGACATGATCGACTTCGACGATTTCCTGAAGGTCGACATAAGAATCGGCACGATCATCTCGGCCGATCCCTTTCCGGAGGCGCGCAAGCCGGCCTACAAACTGCTCATCGATTTCGGCCCGGCGATCGGCCAGAAACGATCGAGCGCACAAATTACCGAAAATCATGCGCTGCAGGATCTGCCGGGGCGGCAGATTGCCGCCGTCGTCAACTTCCCCCCGCGCCAGATCGGCAAGTTCATGTCGCAGGTTCTGACATTGGGCTTTGCCGACGAGGTCGGCGCCGTCACCCTCTTCGCGCCCGACAAGCCGGTGCCGAACGGAGCGCGATTGTTCTGACGGGAAGGCCTGTCCTATCGCCATCCTTCCTGCGATAAAGGCGCGGCCGGGTAGAGGCGATGATGGACATAAGATTTCCTACTCCCGCATGATAATGTCAGGAATTGCGGGAAATGTGCGAAGTTAAGGGGGCGGGATGACGGCGGCGGTGGGCGATACCTATGTGATGGATGCGAAGCGGGACCGATTGGTCATCACCGCGTCCGCGCTGGGCACCGTGTTCGAATGGTATGATTTCTATATCTATGGCGTGCTGGCGCCGATCATCGGGCGGACCTTCTTTCCGACCGACAATCCGACCGTCGAACTGCTCTACACGCTGGCGGGCTTTGCGATCGGCTTTGCGTTTCGGCCGATCGGGGCGGTGCTGTTCGGCTATCTGGGCGATCGGCTGGGGCGGAAATACACGTTTCTGACGACCATCATCCTGATGGGCCTGGCGACGGCGGGCGTGGGACTGACACCGGCGGCGGCCAGCATCGGCGTGGCGGCGCCGATCATCCTCATCGCGCTGCGGATCGCGCAGGGGCTGGCGCTGGGCGGCGAATATGGCGGCGCAGCGATCTATGTCGCGGAACATGCCCCGCCGGGCAAGCGCGGCTTCTATACCAGCTTCATCCAGGCCGGTGTGATCGGCGGATTCATCCTGTCGCTGATCGTCGTGGTCGGCACGCAGGCGATCGTGGGGCAGGCGGTTTGGGACGCATGGGGATGGCGTATCCCCTTCATCTTCTCGCTCGCGCTGCTGGCGATTTCGCTGTGGATGCGATTGATGCTGCGCGAAAGCCCGGTGTTCCTGGCGATGAAGAAGGCGGGGACGCAGGCCAAGAACCCGATTCTGGAAGCCTTTACCGCGCCGGGCAACAAGAAACGGATGTTCGTCGCGATGATCGGCATCGCGGCGGGCTTTACCGTCATCGCCTATACGGTGATGTTTCAGGCGCTCTATTTCCTGCAAAACGGCCTGCAGGTCGCGGCGGGTGTGGCGCAATTGCTGGTCGGCGGCAGCGCCTTCATCGGCATGGGCGCCTTCATCTTCTTCGGCTGGCTGTCGGACAGGATCGGGCGCAAGAAGCCGATCGTGATCGGCTATGCGCTGGTGCTGCTGCTGGCATTGCCGCTCTATCAGTTCATGGGGGCGACGGCCAATCCGGGGCTGGTGCAGGCATCGGAGCGGGCGCCGGTGGTGGTGAGCGGTCCCGATTGCCGTTTCGACCCCTTCGCCAAGATACAGCCGACCGCCTGCGGCAAGTTGCTCGACCATTTTTCCAAGCGCGGCATTCCCTATGACAAGCGGGAGGGCGCGGTGCCGACGGTGGCGATCGGCGGGATCGGGGTGGCGGATCTGAGCAGTGGCGGGCTGGACGCGGCGCTGAAGGGACAGGGCTATGATTTTGGCGCAGTGACGCCCGACTGGCCCCGCGCGATGATGGTCTTTGCCGCGTTGCTGCTACTCTGGACATTGTCGGGCGCGACCTATGGACCGGTCGCGGCCTTGCTGTCGGAATATTTCCCGGCGCGCATCCGCTATTCGTCGCTATCCATCCCCTATCATATCGGCACCGGTTATTTCGGCGGTTTCCTGCCGCTGGTCAGCCAATATATCGTCGCGCGGACGGGCAATCCCTATGCCGGATTGTGGTACACGCTGGCGATCGTCGCGCTGGCGCTGGTCACCTGTCTGGTGGCTTTGCCGGAAACGAAGGATCGGTCGCTCGACGTATAAGGGATTGAAACGGATGCCACGCGGAGTCGCTAAACGGGATTTGCCGACGAAGACCTGCCCGGTGTGCCAGCGCCCCTTTGCCTGGCGGAAGAAGTGGGAACGCGACTGGGACAATGTCGTCTATTGTTCCGACCGCTGCCGGAGCGCCGGCAAAAAGGGCTGATAAACAAAAAAGCCGCCGCTCCCTTTTGGAGCGGCGGCTTTTTTTGCCGGTTCAATATGAGATCAGCGTTCGATGCAAAGGGCCACGCCCATGCCGCCGCCGATGCAGAGGGTAGCCAGCCCCTTCTTCGCATCGCGCTTGGCCATTTCGTAGAGCAGGGTGGTCAGCACGCGCGCGCCAGACGCGCCGATCGGGTGGCCGATGGCAATCGCGCCGCCATTGACGTTCACCTTTTCGGGATCGAAGCCCAGTTCCTTGCCCACGGACAAGGCCTGCGCGGCGAAGGCTTCATTGGCTTCGATCAGGTCCAGGTCGGCGACCGACCAGCCAGCCTTGGCCAGCGCCTTGCGACTGGCCGGCGCCGGGCCGATGCCCATGATCGAGGGATCGACGCCGGCGGTCGCGAAGCCGGCGAGACGGCCGAGGATGGTCGCACCGCGCTTGGCGGCATCGTCGGCCGTCATCAGCACCAGCGCGGCGGCGCCGTCGTTCAGGCCGCTGGCGTTGCCGGCGGTGACGGTGCCGTCCTTCTTGAAGGCCGGCTTGAGCTTTTCCATCGCTTCGATCGTCGCGCCGTCGCGAATATATTCGTCGGCATCGACGATGGTGTCGCCCTTGCGGCCCTTGACCGTGACGGCGGCGATTTCATCCTTGAAGCGGCCCGATGCGCGGGCGGCCGACGCCTTGTTCTGGCTGCCGACGGCGAAGGCGTCCTGCTCTTCGCGGGTGATCTGATATTTCTCGGCCAGATTTTCGGCAGTGATGCCCATATGATAGGCATTGAAGGCGTCGGTCAGGCCGTCCTGGATCATCGTATCGACCAGGCTGAGATTGCCCATCTTCTGCCCGGCGCGCAGGAATTGCGCATGGGGGCTGAGCGACATATTTTCCTGACCGCCCGCGACCATGATGCTGGCGTCGCCATTGGCGATCGCCTGGGCCGCGAGCGCGACGGCGCGCAGGCCCGAACCGCACACCTGGTTGATGGCGAAGGCGGTGCGATCAACCGGGATGCCGGCGGCGACGGCGGCCTGGCGCGCGGGGTTCTGGCCCAGGCCGGCGGTCAGCACATGGCCCAGAATGACTTCATCCACTTCATCGGGGGCGACACCCGCCTGCTCCAGCGCGGCGATGATCGCGGTCTGCCCCAGCACATGCGCGGGAGTCGTTGCATAGGCACCCAGAAAGCTACCGACAGGCGTGCGCTTGGCGGCGGTAATGACGATGTCTGACAAAGTCCTGATCCTCTTTGGTGGTGAATATGTTTTCGCAGGTGCGATAGCATCATGCGCCGTGACTGGAAAGCCAAAGGGACAGGGGCTCCCACAGCATTTCGCGGGCGCGGCCACCCACCACCATGCCGACATGGCCTAGCGAGAAACGGCGCTCTTCGCGCAAGCGAGGGCCGGCAGTGGCGGGCACGATGCGGTCGGTCGCGGACACGATGGACAGGGTCGGGCAGGAGAGCGTGGAAGGATCGACGGTCTGCCCGTCGATCTGCCAGCGCCCGGTGCCGCTGAGATTGCCGGCATAGAGATGGTCGAACAAGTCCCGGCCGGCCGCGAAGGTCAGGGGCGCGCCACCGTTGGCCCAATCCTCCACGGCCAGGAAGGCGCGTTCCGCATCCGATCCCGGCGCTGCATCGGCAAAGGCGGCATATTTGCGGATGGTGCGCACAGGGTCCATCGCCCAGAAGCCTGATTGCATCACTTCCATCGGCACATAGCCGATCCGTTCGCACATCGGTCTTGCGCCGCGCCACAGGCCGGCGATCAGGTCGAGATCATCCGACGCGAAGGCATCGAAATGCCACGGGGCCGCTATGGTAGCGACGGCGGGAAAGGATTGCAGCGCGGCGGCACCGAGCGCGAGGCTGCCGCCCAGGCAATAACCGACCAGGATCGGCGGGCGGGGCAGGCCCGCAAGCAGTAGCAGTAGCCTGTCCGTTACATGGCCATCCAGGCCGAGCATCGCGTCCTGCGCAGATGGCGTGCCCCAGTCCAGCAGATAGGCATCATGTCCTGCTGCACCCATGTGGCGCAGCAAGGATCGACTTTCCGACAGGTCCAACACCCGCGGCGGGTTGATGAGCGAGGGGATGAAAACCACCGGATTACGGTCACTTGCCGCACCATATTGCAGCAAACGGGCCGGCCCGGCCGTGGCGACGCAGCGGGCCTGTGGCGGGGCGGGCGGGCGCATTGCGTCCTGATATTTGCGCAACCCCTGGAAGGCCCGGCGCCGAAGGTCCGGATCATTCTCCGTTTCGCGCCATAAAATATTGAGAAAAAGGGGTAAAGGCCGCGGCCCATGTTGCGGTGCGGCATCGCCCTGTGCTAATGCGAGATGGTCAGGTGTGGGAGAGGAATCCATGGCCAAGTCCAAGACCGCTAATGAATCAGAACCGGTCGTCATCAAGAAGTACGCCAACAGGCGGCTCTATAATACCGAAACTTCGAGTTATATCACGTTGGACCTTCTGTCGCAGATGACGCGCGAGGGGCGCGAATTCGTGGTCGTGGACGCCAAGACCGGCGAGGACATCACCCATAATGTCCTGACCCAGATCATCATGGAAGAAGAACAGCGTGGCAAGAATATGCTGCCTGTCAATTTCCTGCGTCAGTTGATCGCCATGTATGGCGATTCCATGCAGTCGATGGTGCCGCAATATCTGGAAGCGTCGATGGACGCTTTCCGCAAGAACCAGCAGCAGTTTCAGGAAGCGATGAAGGGTGCGTTCGGCGGCGGTCCGCTGGCCGATATCGCCAAGCGCAACCTGCAGATGTTCGAAGCCGCTGCCAGCGCATTTGGCAATGGGGTGCCGGGGATGCCTAATGTTCCGGGCGTGACGCCCGCTGCTTCTGCACCGACCCCGGCTGCGGCCGAGGAAAGCAAGGATGAGGAAATCAGCGACCTCAAGGCGCAATTGGCGGCGCTCAATGCCAAGATCGACAAGCTGACCTGAACCGATGGCCAAGGCGGATCGACTGGAGCGGCTCGACGTCCGCCGTATCGAAGTGGAAGCGGAGTATCGCGATGCCTTGATCGCGGCGCTCCGCGTCACGGCAGCGGGGCGGTGGGGCCTGTTCGATCATCAGAAGGACAAGGCCGCCCGCGCCCGCACGGCGCCGGTCATCGCCGCGCTGGAGGAACTGGCGGACGAGATTGGCGCCATGCGCGACACGTTAGGGCTGGAGCCTTTTGCGCTGCATCAGGATTTCATGGCGGTTCGCGGGCCGGCCGCCGCCGATGCCGTCGGCGAACCCAAGCAGGCCAAGATCTGGCTGGAGCAGTTGGGCGCGGACGCCTGAACCCGCATCATCGCGCCCTTGTGGGGGTCGACATATATGGCGCGTCTGGCCTATGGCGCGCCATTCTTCTTTTCGTTCTAGCCAAGGTCCGCATCCCGTGAAGCACGCCCTCAACGTCACCCGCGAACAGGATTTCGCCGCCTGGTATCAGGCCGTCATCACCGAAGCCGATATGGCCGAGGAAAGCGGCGTACGCGGCTGCATGGTCATTCGTCCCTGGGGCTATGGCATCTGGGAACGCATCCAGAAATTGCTGGATGAGCAGATCAAGGCGACCGGCCATGAAAACTGCTATTTCCCGCTGTTCATCCCGCTGTCTTACTTCGAGAAGGAAGCCGAGCATGTCGACGGCTTCGCCAAGGAAATGGCGGTCGTCACCCATCATCGCCTGATCCAAAAGGACGGCAAGATGGTGCCCGATCCCGAAGCGAAGCTGGAAGAACCGCTGGTCGTGCGGCCGACGTCGGAAACGGTGATCGGCGCTGCGTTCAGCCGTTGGGTGCAAAGCTGGCGCGACCTGCCGGTGCTGATAAACCAGTGGGCAAACGTCGTGCGCTGGGAAATGCGCACCCGCATGTTCCTGCGCACCGCCGAATTCCTGTGGCAGGAAGGGCATACCGCCCACGCCACCGTCGAAGAGGCGATGGAAGAAACGCTCAAGATGCTGGAAGTCTATCGCGCCTTTGCAGAGGATTGCGTGGGGCTGCCGGTCGTGGCTGGCGAAAAGCCGGAGAATGAACGCTTCCCCGGCGCGGTGGCAACCTATTCGATCGAAGCGATGATGCAGGACGGCAAGGCGTTGCAGGCCGGCACCTCGCATTTCCTGGGCACGACCTTCTCTTCGGCGCAGAATATCAAGTTCCAGAATGCCGAAGGGCAGCAGGAGCTGGCGCAGACGACCAGTTGGGGCGTGTCCACCCGCATGATCGGCGGCCTGATCATGGTTCATGGCGATGATGATGGCCTGCGCGTGCCGCCGCGCGTGGCGCCCTATCAGATCGTCGTCGTACCGATGCTGCGCGACAATGACGAAGATGCCGCGATCGTCGATTATTGCACCGATTTGGTGAACCAGTTGAACGGTCTGGACATATTCCGCGAGCCGGTGCGTGCGCTGCTCGACAAGCGCCCGGCCAAGGCGGCGACCAAGCGTTGGGGCTGGGTCAAGAAGGGCGCACCGATCGTGATCGAGGTTGGCGGGCGCGATGTCGCGGGCGGCAATGTGTCGGTCATCCGCCGCGATCGCCTGTATCGCGAGGATGGCAAGCTCAACAGCCAGATCGTAGCCAAGGGTGATTTCGTGGGCAGCGCGGCCGCAACGCTGGAGGATATTCAGACGTCACTGTTCGCAGATGCCAAGGCGCGGCTGGACGGCAGCATTGATAGGTCGATCGGCGATCTCGATGCGCTCAAGGCCTATTTCAACGCGTCGAAGAAGCCGGGCTGGGCACTGGTCCAATGGTCCAAGCCGACTGGCGAAGGGCTGGAGAAGGTCGTGCAATGGCTGAAAGGCGAGAAGCTGACCCTGCGCAACGTGCCGCTGGATGCGCAGGCGGCGGACGGTGCGTGCATCTTCACCGGTGAAAAGGCGGTGGAGCGCGTGTTGGTGGGGCGCTCTTATTAAACCAGACATTCCCCGGCGCAGGCCGGGGAACAGCTGAAACGGCAGAACTGGACCCCGGCCTGCGCCGGGGAACAGTCAGTTAAAGCACATATTTGCTCAGGTCGGTGTCGTGCGCGACGGCCGACAACTGCTTTTCGACATAAGCCTGATCGATTACCAGCGTTTCGCCGCGACGATCCTCCGCTTCGAAGCTGACATCTTCCAGCAGCTTTTCCATCACCGTCTGGAGGCGGCGAGCGCCGATATTCTCGATCTCGCTGTTCACGTCGGCGGCGATCTTCGCGACGGCGCGGATGCCTTCGGGCGTGAGGTCGATCGTCACTTCCTCCGTTGCCAGCAGCGCGCGATATTGCGCAACAAGGCTGGCCTTGGTGTCGGAGAGGATCGCGACGAAATCTTCCTCCGTCAGCGCCTTGAGTTCCACGCGGATCGGCAGGCGGCCCTGGAGTTCGGGCAGCAGGTCGCTGGGCTTTGCGACATGGAAGGCGCCCGACGCGATGAACAGGATATGATCCGTCTTGAGCGGGCCATATTTGGTCGAAACGGTCGTCCCTTCGATCAACGGCAGCAGGTCGCGTTGCACGCCTTCGCGGCTCACCGAACCGCCGCGCACGTCGCTGACCGCGATCTTGTCGATCTCGTCCAGGAAGACGATGCCATTCTGCTCGGCACTGGTGATGGCGACGCGGGCGACGTCATCCTGATCCAGGCGCTTGTCCTGTTCTTCCTCGACCAGCTTGTCCCAGGCTTCGGCCACACGCATCTTGCGGCGCTTCTTCTGGGTCTGGCCGAACGCCTTGGACATCATGTCGCTGATGTTGATCATGCCGACCTGACCGCCCATGCCGGGAATTTCCATCGGCATGGAGGGAGTGTCGGCGACCTCCACCTCGACCTCCACATCGTTCATCTGGTCGTTCTCAATCTTCTGGCGGAAGGAGAGGCGGGTGGCTTCGCTCGCTTCCTTGCCGGTCAGCGCGTCGAGCAGGCGAGCCATGGCGGCTTCGGACGCGGCTTCGCGGACCGCTTCGCGGCGGCGGTCCTTTTCGAGGCGCACCGCTTCCTCCACCAGATCGCGGACGATCTGTTCGACGTCGCGGCCGACATAGCCGACTTCGGTGAACTTGGTGGCTTCCACCTTCACGAAGGGCGCGTCGGCCAGCTTGGCAAGGCGACGGCTGATCTCCGTCTTGCCGCAGCCCGTCGGCCCGATCATCAGGATATTTTTGGGCGTCACCTCGTCGCGCAGATCGGCGGGCAGGTGCTGGCGGCGCCAGCGGTTGCGCAGAGCGACGGCCACGGCGCGCTTGGCGTCATGCTGGCCGATGATGTGCGCGTCCAGCGCGGCGACGATGGCTTTGGGGGTCAGATTGTCGTTCATGGTCTTTTCTTGAAATCTCAGTTGGCGCTGTCGAGCGTTTCGATGGTCAGCTGGTCATTGGTGTAGACGCAGATGTCGGCGGCCACGCCCATCGCCTTGCGGGCGAGGGTTTCGGCGTCCTCCTCATATTCCACCAGCGCGCGGGCGGCGGCGAGGGCGAAATTGCCGCCCGAACCGATCGCGGCGACGCCACCCAGCGGCTCCAGCACGTCTCCATTGCCGGTCAGGATCAACGTCACGTCCTTGTCCGCGACGATCATCATCGCTTCCAGATTGCGGAGGTATTTGTCGGTGCGCCAGTCCTTGGCCAGTTCAACGGCGGCGCGCATCAACTGGCCGTTATGGCGTTCCAGCTTTGCTTCGAGCCGCTCGAACAAGGTGAAGGCATCGGCTGTCGCACCTGCAAAGCCGCCGATGACGCTGCCGTCATGCAGCCGGCGGACCTTGCGAGCGTTGGGCTTCATCACCGTCTGGCCCATGGAAACCTGACCGTCGCCCGCGACGACGACCTTTCCATTTTTGCGGACGGACATGATGGTGGTGCCATGCCAGACCGGCATGGAGGCGCTGCGTTGGTCGTTCATGGGCCGGCATATGGGACGCTGCGCCGCCCTGTGCAAGTCGCGCCGCGCATAACGGCGAAGCGTGTCGTTTCGGCGACAATATTCTTACAATATGGTCAGGAACAAAAGTCGATCAATTGACATTGTGCAGTGCACAAACAATGATGAGCCAACTTATTCGAAAGCGAGAACAGGTGATGTCCCTCAAGGCCAGAGCACAGGAAAAGGTCGAACGAGCCGGGATTTCCAATTACTCGTTCGATCAGGATGTGCTGGTCATGTGCGGCGTGCGCTACACGATCGAAGCGTGCGAATGTGGCGAACCCGATTGCGATGGCGTTCGCCTGAACAAAAACATGGCCCTGATGGGCCGCGCGCTTCAATAAGGTCGAAGGAGGCCGACGCCTCCTTAATGAATGGCGTCCTTCCCGGCGCGACCCACTGATTCGATATCCCGGCCGACACCCTGAACCGTATTGCACGCGGCAAGCGCCGAAAGCAGCAGGCTGCCGATCAGCAGGGCGATAGTTTGACGCATAGATAGATAGTCCACTTTTTAAAATTGAACGCCGATTATAGGCACCGACAGGGCAAAGGCGAAAGCATTTTGCATCAAATCGCCCGCAGCATGTTGACAGGGTGCGCGCCCGATGCCAAAGGCCGCCTCCTCCTTACAGGGGGCGCGTAGCTCAGCGGTAGAGCACACCCTTCACACGGGTGGGGTCACAGGTTCAATCCCTGTCGCGCCCACCATCCTCGACAAGAGGATGGCAGGACAGTTTATTTCCCGGCATTGATCTTTTCTTGTTCATCGCGCTAAGCCGTCGGCATCAAGCGGTGCGTTTTCGCGCCGGCCGGAAAGGATCATCATGCCCCCCTATCTGAAATGCGGCGCTGCGCTTGGCGTGCTGCTGCTTTCCCCCACTATCGGCGCGCAAGCCCAGGAAAAGCTGACCCTGGAGCGCGTCTTTGCCAGCCCCGACCTGGCCGGGCCGCAGCCGCGCGCGCTGAAATTGTCGCCCGACGGATCGCTGGTCACGTTGCTGAAACCGCGCGCGGATGAGAAGGAACGGCTCGACCTGTGGGCGATCGACAGCAAAACCGGCGCGGAACGCATGCTGGTCGATTCGAAGAAGACCGGCAGCGGCGCAGCTTTGAGCGAAGCCGAAAAGATGCAGCGGGAACGCGATCGCAGTGTCGCGGGCAGCACGGGCATCACCAGCTATGACTGGGCGCCTGACGGCAAGAGCCTGTTGGTGCCGGTCGATGGCGACCTCTATCTGGCCGGCCTGGATGGCAAGGTCACGCGCCTGACCGATACGCCCGATGGCGAACTGAATGGCGTGGTCAGCCCCAAGGGCGGTTTTGTGTCCTTCGTGCGGGGCGGCAATCTCTTTACCCAGCCGATCGGCGGGCAGGAACGGCAGTTGACGCAGGGCGCCAGCGACACGTTGAACTGGGGCGTGGCGGAATTCGTCGCGCAGGAGGAAATGGATCGGCGCACCGGTTACTGGTGGTCGCCCGACGATAGCCGCATCGCCGTCGCCCGCGTCGATGAAAGCCCGGTCGGCATCGTCACCCGGACCGCGATCGGCGGCGAGGGGACGAAAGTCTATCAGCAGCGTTACCCCGCAGCCGGCACACCCAATGCCATCGTCGACCTGTTCGTCATGAAACCGGACGGATCGGGGCAGGTACAGGTCGATTTGGGCACGGATAAAGATATCTATCTCGCCCGCGTCGATTGGTCGAAGGATGGCAAGACGTTATACGTCCAGCGTGAGAGCCGGGATCAGAAGCGACTGGACCTGCTGACGGTCGATCCGACTACGGGCAAGGCGAAGATGGCGCTGACCGAGACGGCAAAAAGCTGGATCAACCTGTCGAACAATTTCCATGCGCTGGGCGACGGCAGTTTCCTGTGGTGGTCGGAAAAAAGCGGCCATGGCCATCTTTATCGCGTCAATGGCGCCAAGTGGACGGCGCTCACCAGCGGCAATTGGGAAGTGCGCGATGTGGTGGGCGTGGATGAGGCCAGGGGCCTGGTCTATTTCACCGGCAATCGTGAGACGCCGCTTGAGCAGCAGCTTTATGTGACGTCACTCGACAAGGCGGGGCAGGCGCGGGCGCTGACCGCCAATGGCTGGTGGAATGACGCCGTAATGGACGGCGCCGCCAGCAAGGTCGTGGTGACGCGCCAGAATGCGGACCAGCCCAAGCAGGTCTATCTGGCCGACAGCAGCGGCAAGCAATTGCAATGGCTGTCGCAAAATGCGCTGAAGGGCAGCCATCCCTATGCACCCTATGTTGCCGATCATGTGAAGACCACCTTCGGCACCGTGAAGGCCGCCGATGGATCGACGCTCTATACCAAGATCATGACGCCAAAGATGGAGACGGGAAAACGCTATCCCGTCTTCATGATCCACTATGGCGGTCCCAATGGTGGGCGGCAGGTGACCAACACATGGTCGGGCGCTCTGAACCAATATCTGGTGGATCGTGGCTGGATCGTGTTCGCCATCGACAATCGCGGCACGCCCGATCGCGGCAAGGCGTTCGAGGATCAGCTGTATCGCGCCATGGGCACGGTGGAGGTCGAGGACCAGTTGAAGGGCGTGGAGTGGCTGAAAGCGCAGTCCTTTGTCGATCCGCAGCGGATCGCGACCTATGGCTGGTCCTATGGCGGCTATATGTCGCTCAAGCTGTTGGAGAAGGCGCCGGGCGTGTTTGCCGCCGCCGTATCCGGTGCGCCGGTGACGAAGTGGGAACTGTACGACACCCATTATACCGAACGCTATCTGGGCAAGCCGCAGGACAAGCCCAGCGCCTATCCGGCGTCGGGTGCCGTGGATGAGGCGGTGAAGATCAAGGATCCGATGCTGCTGATCCACGGCATGTCGGACGACAATGTGGTGTTCGACAATGCCACCGCGCTGATGGCGAAGATGCAGGGCGCGGCGGTGCCGTTCCAGATGATGGCCTATCCGGGCCAGACCCATCGCGTCGGTGGGCCGGGCATCAGCGTGCACCTGTGGAAGACGATCGAGCATTTCCTGGCGCAGGAAGCAGGCGGGCCACCGTTGAAATGACGCACTATCGAAATTAAATTACGCTGTTGAAGGGCTTTGCAGCAGCAAAGCCCTTCTTTCTGGACAAATGCGGCCACATCGCTATGGCGCGCACTCCGCAATGATGCGTTGAAATGGAGACTTTAGTCATGGGTTACAGGGTCGTCGTCGTAGGTGCCACCGGTAATGTGGGCCGCGAGATGCTGACCATTCTCGCCGAGCGCGAGTTCCCTATTGACGAGATTGCGGCGGTCGCATCGTCGCGGTCGCAGGGCCTGACCGTCGATTTCGGTGAGACCGGCAAGACCATTAAATGCCAGAATATCGAACATTTCGACTTTACCGGATGGGACATCGCTTTGTTCGCTGCCGGCAGTGGCCCGACGGCAATCTATGCGCCCAAGGCGGCGGCGGCCGGCTGCGTCGTGATCGACAACAGCTCGCTTTACCGCATGGATCCGGATGTGCCGCTGATCGTGCCCGAAGTGAACCCGGACGCGATCGACGGCTATACGAAGAAGAACATCATCGCCAACCCCAACTGCTCGACCGCGCAGATGGTCGTTGCCCTGAAGCCGTTGCATGACGCGGCGAAGATCAAGCGCGTGGTCGTGTCGACGTACCAGTCGGTTTCCGGCGCGGGCAAGGCGGGCATGGACGAGCTGTTCGAACAGAGCCGCAACATCTTCGTCGGCGATCCGGCCGAGCCCAAGCAGTTCACCAAGCAGATCGCCTTCAACGTGATCCCGCATATCGACGTTTTCCTGGACGATGGTTCGACCAAGGAAGAATGGAAGATGGTCGCGGAAACCAAGAAGATCCTCGATCCCAAAGTAAAGGTCACGGCGACCTGCGTGCGCGTGCCCGTGTTCGTCGGCCATTCGGAATCGATAAACATCGAATTCGAAAATGAGATTTCGGCCAAGGAAGCGCAGGACATTCTGCGTGAAGCGCCGGGCATCATGCTGGTCGATAAGCGCGAAGACGGCGGATACATCACGCCGATCGAATGCGTGGGCGATTTTGCGACCTTCATCAGCCGCGTGCGTGAAGATTCCACGATCGAGAATGGCATCAACCTGTGGTGCGTCAGCGATAACCTGCGCAAGGGCGCAGCGCTGAATGCGGTGCAAATCGCCGAACTGCTGGGCCGTCGTCACCTCAAGAAAGGCTGAGGCCTAGTTGCGTTGATACGATTCAAGAGTTCAATCATACTGTTCCCCGGCGAAGGCCGGGGTCCAGTTGATAGCGCGGAACTGGACCCCGGCCTTCGCCGGGGAACAGTAAAAAATCAGTCCCTATCTATGCTTCGTTTCATAGGGAGCCTATGATTTCCCGCCCTGTCACGATGTGGAAGACGCTTCCGATCGCGCAGCGCCGGATGATCCTGCTGCTGCTGGCCGCAATCGGCCTGGCCAATATCGCGCAGCCCTATCCCGATCTTGCCCCGCTTCAGCATGGGCCGACGATCGCGCTAATCATGGCCACGCCATGGCTTTTGCGGCGCTGGCCGCTTTCCACATCCGCTGTCGCCTGCATCTGGCTATTCCTGCTGCTCCACACTTTGGGTGCGCGCTGGATCTACAGCTATGTGCCCTATGACGATTGGGCGCGGGCGGTGAGCGGGCATGATATTTCAAGCTTCTTCGGCACGACCCGCAACGGCTATGACCGGCTGGTGCATTTTTCATTCGGTGCGCTGCTGACACTGCCGGTCGCGGAGTTTGCGCGGCGGCATGGCGGGCTGTCATGGGGATGGAGCCTGACTTTCGCCTTTGCCGCCATCGGCCTTGGCAGCGCGCTGTACGAAATATTCGAATGGCTGCTCACCATCATGGCGGCCGGCGAAACAGCCGACTATTATAATGGGCAGCAGGGCGATGTCTGGGACGCGCAAAAGGATATGGCTGCCGCGCAAGTGGGGAGTGGATTGGCCCTCATCGCGCTCTTGCGCCTCCGGGGATGAAGCCATAACGGCTAGGCAAGCCAGCCGATAAGGAAATGCCTGCGATGACCGACCTCAACATCGAACGCCATGATATCAAGGGGCGGGATGGGCTACCTATTGCGGTACATGTGGTCGGACAGGGGCGTGATCTGGTCCTGATCCATGGCTATTTCTCCAACGCCTTCACCAACTGGATACGCTACGGTCATGCCGCCAGGCTGGTAGAGGCGGGCTTTCGCCTGATCCTGCCGGACCTGCGGGGCCATGGCGAAAGCGCCAAGCCGCATGATCCCGCGGCTTATCCGGCAGATGCGCTGACCGACGATAATCTGGCGCTGATCGAGCAGATGGGCCTGACCGATTATGATCTGGGCGGCTATTCGCTGGGCGCGCGGACGACGGTGCGGATGCTGGCACGGGGCGCTACGCCGCGACGCGTCATCCTGTCGGGCATGGGCCTGCGCGGTCTTGTCCAGACACTGGATAATGGAGGCTATTATCGCAACGTGCTGACCAATCTTGGCACGTTCGAACGCGGCACATCGGAATGGATGACCGAAGCCTTCCTGCGGACGACGAAGGGCGATCCGATAGCGCTGCTGAACATTCTCAACACCTTCGTCGATACGCCGCAGGAGGTGATAGCCGGTTTCACCCAGCCGACCGCTGTCATTTGCGGCGCGGACGATGACAGCAACGGCAACGCGCGCGAACTGGCCGACACATTGGCCGATGGCCGCTATGTCGAGATACCGGGCAATCATATGAACGCCGTCACTCGCAAGGAACTGGGGCAGGCGATGGTCGATTTCTTGACCGCTTGACTGTATCGCTCTGCCAAGTCAGTTTCCCCTCATAAACCTATAGGGGACACTCATGAAAATCGCTATTTCCATGGCCGCGCTTGCGGCCGCCCTCGTTGTGTCGCCGGTGCTGGCGCAGCAGGCGCCCGCCGCTGCTACACCGACTGCGGCCGAAGCGGACGCCTTCCTGACCAAGGCGGAGAAGGCCCTGTTCGACCAGTCCATCGTCAGCGGCCGGGCGGCGTGGATAAACGCGACCTATATCACGGACGATACCGATGCGATCGCCTCCTATTTCGGCGCGATCGACACCAGGCAGCGCGTCGATTACGCGCTGGAGGCCGCGAAATATGCGACCGCGCCGGGCCTGAGCGAGGAAACTAAGCGCAGACTGACCCTGCTGCGCACCGCGCTGACCCTGCCCGCGCCGACGACGCCGGGCGCGGCCGAGGAGCTGAACGACCTCGCGACCAAGCTCCAGTCGGCCTATGGCAAGGGCAAGGGCACGCTCAAAGGGCAGCCAATCAACGGCAGCGATATCGAAGAGCAGATGGGGGAAAACCGCAACCCCGAAGAGTTGAAGGAAATGTGGGTCAGCTGGCACGACAATGTCGGCGCGCCGATGCGTGCGGACTATACAAAGCTGGTGGGCATCGCGAACGCCGGGGCCAAGGAACTGGGCTTTGCCGATACAGGCGCGATGTGGCGGTCCAAATATGACATGCCAGCCGACGATTTCGCCAAGCTGACCGACAAGATCTGGGCGGAGGTCAAGCCGCTCTATGACGACCTACATTGCTATACCCGCACCAAGCTCAACGAGAAATATGGCGATGCGGTACAGGCCAAGACCGGGCCGATCCGCGCCGACCTGCTCGGCAATATGTGGGCGCAGGAATGGGGCAATATCTACGACGTCGTGGCGCCGGCGGGTGCGGGCGACCTGGGCTTCGACACAACCGACCTGCTCAAGGCCAAGGGCTATGACCCGGTGAAGATGGTGAAGGCGGGTGAGGGCTTCTACAGCTCGCTCGGTTTTGAGGTGCTGCCGCAGAGCTTCTGGGATCGGTCGCAAATTACCAAGCCACGCGACCGGGAAGTCATCTGCCACGCATCGGCCTGGGATCTCGACAACAAGAACGATATCCGCATCAAGATGTGTACCAAGGTGAATGGCGACGATTTCGTCACCATCCATCATGAGCTGGGCCATAATTATTATCAGCGGGCCTATCAGATCCAAAAGCCACTTTACCTGGATGGCGCGAATGATGGCTTCCACGAAGCGATCGGCGATTTCGTCGCCCTGTCGATTACGCCCGACTATCTGGTGAAGATCGGCCTGCTGGACCAAGCCAAAGTGCCGGGCGCGGACAAGGATCTGGGCCTGCTGCTGCGTCAGGCGATGGACAAGGTCGCGTTCCTGCCGTTCGGCCTGCTGATCGACAAATGGCGCTGGGGCGTGTTCGACGGGTCGATTCCGCAGAGTCAGTATGAGAAGAGCTGGACCGACCTGCGCCGCCAATATCAGGGCATCGTTCCGCCCGTGTCCCGCGATGAAACGAAGTTCGATGCCGGTGGTAAATATCATATACCCGGCAACACGCCTTATACCCGCTACTTCCTGGCGCGGGTGCTGCAATTCCAATTTTATGAAGCCGCCTGCAAGCAGGCGGGATGGAAGGGTCCGCTCCACCGCTGTTCCTTCTATGGAAACAAGGCCGTAGGCGCGAAACTTGATGCGATGTTGAAGATGGGCGCCTCAAAGCCCTGGCCCGACGCGTTGCAGGCCTTCACCGGCAGCCGCGAAATGTCCGGCAAGGCATTGGTCAATTATTTCGCACCACTGCAGAAGTGGTTGGTTCAACAGAATAAAGGCAAGTCTTGCGGCTGGTAAGTCGGTGTAAAGATTGATAAGCGGCTGGCGCATGAACGCGCCAGCCATTCTTCTTGCCCTGCTCTTTGGCACGGCGACCGTCATGACGATCGCACTGGCTGTGGCCTGGTCCCATTTCGGGCGGCAGAAGCATGTGCTGACCTGGACCGCATCCTATGCGGTCGGCATGTTGCAATGGATGGCCAATGCCGGCGGCTTCTTCCTGAAAAGCCCTTTCTGGTTCATTATTACTGGTATTGGCCTCATCATCAGCGGATCGCTGCTGGCGATCGGCGTGCGCCAGCGATCGGGCAAGCCGTTGCGTCTGGCCGGTTTTGCCGTGCCGGCTGCGATCGTGATAGCGGCGATGGCTTTCGCCATCGGGCCGGTCGGCAGCCAGATCATGCAGGGTTTCATCATTCCGGCTTATGTCGGCGCGTTGCTGGCCGTGAGCGCCTTCTCTCTATGGCCCAAAGATCGGCGCTTTACGCCGCCCGAACTGGCTTTCTGCGCTGCGCTGCTGGCTTTCGTCGTCGTGCAGCTGGCACTGGCGGGGTCGGCCACGCTGATCCGGGGGCCGGAGGCCGGCAAGGATATCTATCGGCTGATCTTCAGCATCTTCATGCCGACCATCTATGTGGCCACCGCCGTCACTGCCGTGCTGGTGGTGGCGGGCGACCTGGCGCTGCAATTGCGCACGCAGATGCGGCACGATCCGCTGACCCAGGTGCTCAACCGTCGGGGGCTGGACGAAGCAGCGGCGCAGGCGATCGCGCAGGCGCGGCGCCACAAGCGACCGCTGGCGCTGGTGGTGTGCGATCTGGATGGGTTCAAGGGGCTGAATGATGGCCATGGCCATATCGCCGGGGACCAGGCTCTGCGCGGCTTCGCTCGCCTGTTGGTGAGTGCGGTGCGGCGCGGTGACGTGGTCGGCCGTATGGGTGGCGACGAGTTCGGCCTGCTGCTGCTGGACAGCGCCGCCACCGCGGCGGCCGAAGTGATGGAGCGTGTGCGCGCCGAGGTTGCCCATCTGGCGCTGCCCGGCGTGCCCGTTACCGGGCTGCGCGCCAGTTTTGGCGTGGCCGAACTCGTGCCGACCGATCAGCAATTGGAAGACATGTTCGCCCGTGCCGATGCGGCCCTCTACACCGCCAAGAAGGACGGCAAGGACCGCATCGCCATCTGGAGCGAAGCTGCTTAGAGCCACCGATCCGATTGCATCGGATCAGCAGCTCTAAATTCTTGGTTAGCCGCGCTTTCCGAGTCGGCAGCCGATTCCGGCCGCCTGGAAAACGCTTTAACGAAAAGGCGGTTCGTTGAAGGCGCGCAGCTTGCGGCTGTGCAGCTTCGCCCCTTCTTCCCGCAGCAATTCGCAGGTCATGAGGCCCACGCGCAAATGGCTGGCGATCGCTTCTTCATAGAAGCGGTTCGCCTGACCAGGCAGCTTCAATTCGCCATGGATTGGCTTGTCCGACACGCAGAGCAGCGTGCCGTATGGGACGCGGAAACGATAGCCCTGCGCCGCGATGGTCGCCGACTCCATGTCGATGCCGACCGCGCGCGACAGGCTGAAGCGCAGGGCCGAGCTGGAATAGCGCAATTCCCAGTTGCGATCGTCGGTGGTGACGACCGTGCCGGTGCGCAGGCGGCGCTTGAAATCCTCCGGATCGCCCTTGCCAAGAACCGCTTCGGCGGCCTGGGCCATGGCGACCTGCACTTCGGCGATGGCCGGCACCGGGATTTCCGGCGGCAGCATTTCGTCCAGCACATGATCGTCGCGCAGATAGGCGTGGGCCAGAACATAGTCGCCGATCCGCTGGCTGGGGCGCAGGCCGCCGCAATGGCCGATCATCAGCCAGGCTTCGGGACGGACGACCGCCAGATGGTCGCAGATCGTCTTCGCGTTGGACGGGCCGACGCCGATATTGACCAAGGTAATGCCGCTGCGATCGGGCGCGATCAGATGATAGGCGGGCATCTGATGCCGGCGCCACGCGCTATCGGCGATCATGCGCGCCGGGTCGGCCGTTTCGGGTGTCACATAGACGCCGCCCGCGCCGGACAAGGCAGTATAACGGCTGCCTTCCCGCTGTAGCTCCTCGCAGGCCCAGGCGACGAATTCGTCGACATAGCGGTGATAGTTGGTGAACAGGATGTATCGCTGCACATGTTCGGCAGGGGTGCCGGTATAATGTTTCAGCCGCGCGAGAGAGAAGTCGGTGCGCAGCCCGTCGAACAGCGCCAGCGGACGGTCGCCATCGACGTCCGGCATGAACAGGCCGTCGGCGATCTCGTCGCCGATCTCGGCCAATTCGGTGGCCGGGAAATAGCGGGCCAATTCGGTCGGCGGCGTGCCGTCCAGCGCGCTCATGTCCAGACCGTCGAGCACATAAGGGAAGGGAATTTGCTGTTCGCTCAGCCCCGTTTCGACCTCTACGCCATAGTCGCGGACCAGCAGGTCGATCTGTTCAGCCAGATAGTCGGCGAACATCGCCGGGCGGGTGACGGTGGTGACATAGCGGCCCGGCTTCGACAGGCGCGCGAAGGAGCGGCCCGGCGGCGGCGCGTCGCTGTCCCCATGATAGATGATCCGCAATTCGGGATAGCAATAGCGCCGGTCGGCCTTCGCCTCGGGCGGCGGGACGCTGCCGTCGCGGGCATAGGCCCGCATCGCTTCCCGCAGAGTTTCGATAGATGTCTGATAGATATGGTCGAGCTGCGCGACCGCCTTGCTGCCGATGCTTTGTGTCATCGCCTCCTGTTAACGCCTTTGCGTGACGGAAGGAAGACGTCGCGTGCAGATCGGGCGGCGGATTTCCGATCCGCCGCCCGATCCGTAAACAATCAGAGCTGTTCGAGCAGGTAATCGGCCGAGGACACCTTGAAATCGCCCGGTGCTTCGATGTTCAGTTCCTCTACCACACCGTCCTTGACGATCATGGAGAAACGCTGGCCGCGCGTGCCCAGGCCGAACTTGCTGCCGTCCATCGTCAGGCCAACCGCCTGCGCAAAATCGGCATTGCCGTCGGCCAGCATCGTAACCTTGCCATCGGCGCCGGCCGACTTGCCCCAGGCGCCCATGACGAAGGCGTCGTTGACGGCGGTGCAGGCGATTTCGTCCACGCCCTTCGCCTTCAAGGCTTCGCTCTTGTCGATGAAGCCGGGCAGATGCTTGGCCGAGCAAGTCGGGGTGAAGGCCCCAGGGACCGAGAAGATCGCAACGGTCTTGCCCGCGAAATAGTCTTCGGACGGCACGGCTTCGGGACCGTTTTCGGTCATCTTCGTGAAAGTGGTGCTGGGAAGGCGATCGCCCTTGGAAATGGTCATGGTCTTGTCTCCTGGCCTTGTGACGGGCGGGAGGTCGGCGCTGGGGGCTTTTCTGTCAAGGGATGCGCCCATGAATATGTCGTGCCGCCCCAATGCTGCGACGCGTGTCCTTGGCAAGTTCATGCGGCCCTCTATATTCGAAGCATGACTGAAACACGCTTCTACGGCGGGCATTTCCTGCTCGCTCTGCCCGGCATGGCCGACACACGCTTCGACCATTCGGTGGTGGCGCTATGCGTGCATGACGAGAATGGCGCGCTGGGCATCGCCGTGGGCGAGGAGATGGAGGGCGTATCCTTCCGCGAACTGCTGGAAAGTTTCGACATCGACGGCAGCCAGGTGCCGGACGTGCCCGTGCTGCGCGGTGGCCCGGTCGAGCCACGTCGCGGCTTCGTCCTCCATTCGCTCGATTGGGGCGGACAGGACATGGTGCAGGTCGGCGACCGCTGGGGCCTGTCCGGTTCGCTCGACATATTGAAGGCGATCGCGGAGGGGCGGGGACCGAACCGTTATCTGGTGGCGCTGGGCTATGCCGGCTGGGGCGCCGGGCAGTTGGAGCAGGAAATGACCGGGGAAAGCTGGTTCCTGGCGGATGGCGATCCCGACCTGCTGTTCGACATTCCCACCCGGCGCAAATGGGCCGCCGCCTACGCCGCCGCCGGGGTGGATGCCTCCCACCTCGTATCGGGCGCCGGTTCGGCATAAGCCACATAAAGAAATCTTTATATGAGTTGCCATGCGCGCCGGCCATTGGTAAGGCGCTTTCCATCGCCTCGCCCGGCATGACGCTGGCAAGGCCTAATCTTTAGCTGACGGAGATACGATCGTGGCCACTGCACCCGCCACCCAGGCGCAGGATTATGTGATCGCCGACATCGCCCTTGCCGCCTTTGGCCGCAAGGAAATCGAGATCGCGGAAACCGAAATGCCCGGCCTGATGGCCCTGCGCGCCGAATTCGGTGCGTCGCAGCCGCTCAAGGGCGCGCGCATCACCGGTTCGCTGCACATGACGATCCAGACCGCCGTGCTGATCGAAACGCTGACCGCGCTGGGTGCGCAGGTCCGCTGGGCGACCTGCAACATCTATTCCACGCAGGATCATGCCGCCGCCGCGATCGCCGCGTCGGGCGTGCCGGTCTTCGCGATCAAAGGCGAAACGCTCCAGGAATATTGGGACTATGTCGAGCGCATCTTCGACTGGCACAATGACGACAGCGGCGTGTGCAACCTGATCCTGGACGATGGCGGCGACGCCACCATGTTCGCCCTGTGGGGCGCGCGCGTCGAGGCGGGCGAAGAGCTGTTCACGCCGTCGAACGAGGAAGAGGAAATCTTCGTCGCCGTGCTGAAGCGCGTGTTGAAGGAACGCCCCGGCTTCCTGACCAAGACCGTCCAGTCGATCAAGGGCGTTTCGGAAGAAACCACCACCGGCGTGCATCGCCTGTATGAACTGTCGAAGAAGGGCAAGCTGCCTTTCCCCGCGATCAACGTGAACGACAGCGTCACCAAGTCGAAGTTCGACAATCTCTATGGCTGCAAGGAATCGCTGGTCGACGCGATCCGTCGCGGCACCGACGTCATGCTGGCCGGCAAGGTCGCCTGCGTCGCCGGCTTCGGTGACGTCGGCAAGGGTTCGGCCGCGTCGCTGCGCAATGGCGGCGCCCGCGTGCTGGTAACCGAAGTCGATCCGATCTGCGCGTTGCAGGCCGCGATGGAAGGCTATGAAGTCGTGACGATGGAAGACGCCGCCCCGCGCGCCGACATCTTCGTCACCGCGACCGGCAACGAAGGCGTCCTGACCGTCGATCACATGCGCGCCATGAAGAATATGGCGATCGTGTCGAACATCGGCCATTTCGACAGCGAAATCGAAATCGCCGGTCTGTCGAACATGAAGTGGACCGAAATCAAGCCGCAGGTCGACGAAGTCGAATTCCCCGACGGCAAGAAGATCATCGTCCTGTCGAAGGGCCGTCTGGTCAATCTGGGCAACGCCACCGGCCACCCCAGCTTCGTGATGTCGGCCAGCTTCACCAACCAGACGCTGGCGCAGATCGAACTGTGGACCAAGAGCGAAACCTACGGCAACGACGTCTATGTCCTGCCCAAGCATCTGGACGAAAAGGTCGCCGCGCTGCATCTGGAAAAGCTGGGCGTGAAGCTGACCCAGCTCAGCCAGCGTCAGGCCGACTATATCGGCGTGCCGGTGGAAGGCCCGTTCAAGCCTGACCATTATCGCTACTAAGCGAACGCCGTCAGGCAAAAGGAAATGGGGGAGGCGGCAACGCCTCCCTTTTTTCTTGTCCGCTTGGCTTGGCCATGGCGCCGTTCTGGTTTAGGCCCGGTCGGCTTATGAACAGGGACAGGCAGGCTAGGGCGCGCAAGGGGCGGATGTCATGACGACATTGTCGCCTTATGCCGCGATCATCTTCGGCGTGGTGCTGGCCGGATGGCTGGGCGCGGCGGTCTGGGCGCTGCTCAGCGGACAGCGGATGCGCCGTGAAGGGACGCAGGCGCAGGGCAAGCTGGATCGGCTGACGACCCTGTTGGCGTCGGCCCCCGCCGCGCCGATCATCATCCATCCCGACGGCCGGCTGGAAGCCGCCGACCGCCTCGCCAAATGGCTGGGCAAGCCGCGTGTGCCGACCTTCGCTTCCGAACTGACTGCCCCCGATGGCGGGCTGGAGCCGGAAGATGCGGCCGTGCTGGCGCAGGAAATCGCGTCGGCCCAGCGAGCGGGGAAGAGTTTCTCGCTACCGGTGCGCGGCCATGGCTCTTCGCGCTTGCTGCTTGTACGCGGTGCGCCCGCCGGGCCGGGCATCGCGGCGAGCGGTGGCGTCATCCTGTGGATTTTCGACGCGACCGACAGCCAGGCCGAAATCCAGTCTCTGCGCGGCCATGTCGAGCAATTGCGCGATGCACTGGAGGCTTTGGCGGGACTGGTCGAGGCTGCGCCCTTCCCGATGTGGCATCGCACACCGGACCTGCGCCTCAGCCTGGTCAACAGCGCCTATGTGCGCGCGGTCGATGCGTCGGGCGCGGCCGATGTCATCGCTCACGGCACCGAACTGGTCGAAACGGTGGCGGGCCTGACCCCCGAGGCGGCCGCCGCCGATGCGATCGCCCGCGACGAACCGATCGAGCGCATGGTGCCCGCCACGATCGATGGTGAGCGGCGCACAATGCGAGTCGTGGACGTGCCGCTGGGGCCGGCCGGCGTAGCGGGCTATGCGGTCGATCAGCATGAACTGGAACAGGCGCGGACCGAGCATCGGCGGCTGGAAACGGCGCAACGCGACCTGCTCGATCGGCTGTCGGCTGGCGTGGCGCGCTTTGGTCCGGATCGGGCGCTGCGCTTCTGGAACCAGCCCTTCATCAGCCTGTTCGGCCTGCGCCAGGACGCGCTGACCGACGCGCCTTTGTTCGAGCGTGTGCTGGACCAGATGCGCGACGCGCGCCGTATTCCCGAACATCGCGATTTCCCGGCATGGCGGACCGAAAGGCGACAATGGTTCCTGTCGCCCAACCCGCTGGAAGAAAACTGGCTGTTGCAGGATGGCACCCATTTACGCGTCTATGCCCAGCCGCTGCCCGATGGCGGCCTGCTGCTGATTTTCGAAGATCGGACCGAGCAGGTGCAATTGTCGAGCGCGCGCGACACGCTGCTCCGGGTGCGAACCGCAACCTTCGACAATCTGTTCGAATCGATCGGCGTCTTCTCGTCGGACGGCAAATTGCAGATGTGGAACAGCCGGTTCCGCACCATCTGGGGCGCGAGCGAGGATCTGCTCGCCGGTCATCCGCGCATCGACGATCTGATGCGGGCGGTACAGGCCAAACTGACGAAGCCGGAACAGGCCAATCTGGTACGCGAACTGGTGCGTGCTGCCACGGTCGAGCGCAAACAGCGCATCGGCCATGTCGGTTTTGCCGATGGGCGCATCTTCGAATTTGCCGCCATCCCGCTGCCGGACGGCAATGCGCTTTTCACCATGCTGGACGTAACCGACAGCCGCCGCGTCGAGCAGGTGCTGCGCGACCGGAACGAGGCGCTGGAGCAGGCGGACAAGGTCAAGACCGCTTTCGTCACCAATATGAGCTATGAATTGCGCACCCCGCTGACCACCATTTCCGGCTTCGCCGAGATGATGAGCGCGGGCTATGCAGGCGAATTGAGCGTGCCGGCGCAGGGCTATGTCGACGGCATTCTGCAAAGCACGGCGCGCCTGTCGATGCTGATCGACAATGTGCTGGACCTGACACAGGGGGAGGTCGGCACACTGCCGATCGAACATGCGCGGGTCGATCTGGCCAAGGTGGTGCAGGACAGCGCCAGCCGGATGACGATGGACGCCATCGCCAAGGGCATAGAGATTGAGATCGCGTTGAAGGAGAGCCTGGGCGCGGTGCAGGGCGATGCGCGCCGGATCGGTCAGGCGATCGACCATCTGCTGGAAAATGCGATCCGCTATTGCGGCAAGGGTGCGCGCATCCTGCTGCATGGTGACGGTACAAGCGAAAAGGCCCGGATCGTCGTGTCGGATAATGGTCCCGGCATCGCCGCGCCGCAGCAGACGGCCATCTTCGATCCCGCTGCCCGCGCGGGGCAGGCGCGCAATGGTGGCCGGGCCGGTATCGGCCTCCCGCTCGCGCGGCAACTGGCAGAGGCACATGATGGAACGTTGCAACTGGTATCGGAAGCCGGGCAGGGCACCATGGTGGTGATCGAATTGCCCCGTGGCTGAGGTCGTGATGGAGTTGAGCGGTGAGGCTGCGATGCTGGATCTGGGCCGGCGGATCGCGATCCATGCCCGGATCGGCGACGTCATCGCGCTGGAAGGCGGGCTTGGCGCGGGCAAGACGACGCTGGCGCGTGGCATATTGGAGGCATTGGGTCTGGAGGGCGAAGCGCCCAGTCCCAGCTTCGCCATCGTCCAGCCCTATGATGTGCCGGACGTTCGCCTGCCGGTCGCGCATGTCGATCTCTATCGGCTGGATGCGCCGGAAGAGGCCGAGGAACTGGCGCTGGGCGACTATCTGATGGACAGTCTGCTCATCATCGAATGGCCCGACCGGCTGGGCGATGGGCTTTGGGGCCATGCCCTGCGCCTTAACATCGACTTTACGGAAGATAACGCGCGGCGCTTGACAGCGGACGTGCCGGACGCTTGGACGGATCGATGGTCACAGATATGATCCCCCCCGCCACCGCGCCCGCCTTCCTTGCCGACGCGGGATGGGATGGAGCCGCCATCGTCCCGCTTGCCGGCGACGCATCCTTCCGCCGCTATTTTCGCGTGCTGGACGGCGGCCGCCGCGCCGTGCTGATGGACGCGCCGCCGCCCCATGAAGATCCGCGCCCCTTCATCGCCATCGCCGAACATCTGCTGGCCGACGGTTTCGCCGCGCCGCGGATATTGGCGCGCGATCTGGAGCAAGGGCTGGTGCTGATCGAGGATTTCGGCGACCTGCGCGTCAAGGAACATCTGGACGAGGCGCCTGACGCCGAACTGGCCGTGTATGCCCGCGCGATCGACCTGCTGGCGGATCTGCACACATTGCCCGCCGCCGATGTTCCGCCCTATGACCGGGCCGTCTATCAGCGCGAGGCCGGGCTGCTGACCGAATGGTATTGCCCGGCGATCGGCATTGACGTCGATGCAGACGGCTATGCCCGCGCCTGGGACGCGGTGCTGCCGATCGTGGAACAGTCGGCCAGCCCGACCGTGACGGTGCTGCGCGACTATCATGCCGAAAATATCATGTTGATCGATGGGCCGGCCTCCCATGGCCTGGGCCTGCTCGACTTCCAGGATGCGCTGGCCGGCCACCCGGCCTATGATCTGGTGTCGCTGTTGCAGGATGCCCGACGCGACGTGCCGGTCGACGTCGAAGCCGCGATGCTCGCCCATTACAAGACTGTCGCCAATCCGCCGGCCGATTTCGACGCCGCCTATGCGGTGCTGGGTGCGCAGCGCAATGCCAAGATCATCGGCATTTTCACGCGCCTGTGGAAACGCGACGGCAAGCCGCGTTACCTGTCTTACCTGCCGCGTATGTGGAGCCTGCTGGAGCGCGACCTCCAGCATCCGGCCCTGGCGCCCGTCGCCGACTGGTTCGCCGCCAATATTCCCGCCGACAAGCGCCATGATGCGCTCGAGGAGCATATTCCCGCATGATCGACACCGCCATGCTGATGGCCGCCGGGCTGGGCAAGCGCATGCGTCCGCTGACCGCGACCCGGCCCAAGCCGCTGGTCAAGGTCGCGGGCAAGCCGCTGATGGACCATGCCCTGGACCGGCTGGAGGCGGGCGGCATCAGGAAGGTGGTGGTGAACGTCCATTATCTGGCCGACACGGTCGAGGCGCATTTGAAGGCGCGCAAATGCGGGCTGGATTTCGCCGTGTCGGACGAGCGGGCAAAGCTGCTGGAAACCGGTGGCGGGCTGATCAAGGCAAAGCCGCTGCTGGGCGACGCGCCGTTCATCTGCGCCAATAGCGACAATTTGTGGATCGACGGGCCGCAGGAAACGCTGGGCATGATGCAGCGTGTCTGGAACCCGGACAAGATGGACGCGCTGCTGTTGCTAGTGCCGCTGGCGCGCGCCAACTGTCACAAGGGGCCGGGCGATTTCCATATGGACCCGACCGGCCGGTTGACCCGGCGCAAGACCGCCCATGTCGCGCCGTTCGTCTTTACCGGCGTGCAGATCATGACGCCATCGCTGCTGATCGATCCGCCGGCGGATGTCTTTTCCACCAACATCTTCTGGAACCGCGCGATCGAGGCGGGCCGTCTTTACGGCGTGTCGCATCAGGGCCTGTGGTTCGATGTCGGTACGCCGCAGGCCATTCCCGTCGTGGAGTCGATGCTCGCTCATGGGTGAGCGCAGCCAACCCGCTTTGTTCACCATCCCCGCGCATCGCGCCTTTGCCGATGCGCTGGTAGCGGGCCTGCTGGCGCAGCATCGCGGCGATCCGATGGCGCTGGCGCAGGGCATGGTGCTGCTGCCCAACAACCGGGCGATCCGTGCCGTCAGCGACGCCTTCGTGCGCCAGTCGAACGGCGGTCTGCTGTTGCCGCGCCTGGTCGCGATCGGCGATCCGGAGCTTGGGGAACAGGTCGGCGGCGCGCTCGATCCGCTGGGTGAGGAAGACGCGGTGCCGCCCGCGATCGCACCGATGCGCCGGCAGATGATCCTGGCGCGGATGGTACAGGCGGCCAAGCCAGACATCGACGCGGGCCAGGCATTGCTGCTGGGGCAGGCGTTGGGCGCCGTGCTGGATCAGATGCAGGTGGAGCGAGTGCCGCTGAGCGCGCTGCACAAGCTGCAACTGTCCGACGAACTGTCGAAACATTGGCAGACGTCGTTGACCATGTTCGAAATTTTGATCGCGCAGTGGCCGATGGAACTGGCCCGGACCGGTTGCATCGACTTGGCCGATCGCCGGAACCGGCTGTTCGATCGGCTGACGGTGCGTTGGGGCGCGCATCCGCCTGCCGGCTTCGTGGCGGCGGCGGGCATCGCCTCTACCGCGCCCGCTGTCGCCGCATTGCTCCGCCGGATCGGCATGATGGCGACCGGCATGGTCGTGTTCGCCGGCCTCGACCAGCATATGGATGAGGAAGCATGGCAGGCGATCGGTCCGTTCGACCCCGATCCCGTCACCGGTCGCGCGCCGTCCGGCCATGAAAGCCATCCCCAATATGCGCTGAAGCGCCTGCTCGACGCCATGAGCGCAACCCGCGAGGATGTCGCCAACTGGCGCTGGGGCAGCGAGCATGATGCCCGTGCGGTGCGCAGCCGCAATATCTCCAACGCGATGCTCCCACCCCGGCTGACCAGCCGCTGGCGCGACCTGAAAACCGCCGACCGTTCGCTGAGCGGCGTGGAAGCACTGGAAGTCGCGACACCGGGCGAGGAGGCGCAGGCGATCGCCATTGCCCTGCGCGAGGCTCTGGAAACGCCCGAACGCACCGCCGCTTTGGTGACGCCCGACCGGCAACTGGCGACGCGCGTGTCCGCTCATCTGCGCCGCTGGGGCATAGCGGCCGACGATTCCGCCGGTCAGCCTCTCTCGCGCCTGCTCCCCGGTACGCTGCTGATCACCATGGCGGAGGCGGTCGCGGAACGCTTCGCGCCGGTGCCGCTGCTGACGCTGCTGAAACATCCGCTGGTCATGCGTGGCGAAGGACGGCTTGGCTGGCTGGAAGGCGTACGCGCGCTCGACCTGCTGCTGCGCGGACCGCGGCCGCAGGCGGGGCTGCACGGCATCGACCTGCTGCTGCTCCCACGTCCGGACGATCGCCAGCGCGTGCTGCGCGAGGCGGTACGGGAGTGGTGGCCGCAAGCCCGCGCCCTGCTGGAGCCATTGGAAAGCGGCTTTGACCGGGCCATCGATCTTGGCGAGCAACTGGCGGCCTTGCGCGAGCAGGCTGGGGCATTGTCAGGCGATGCGGTCTGGTCCGGCCATCAGGGTCACGCCGCCGCCGACCTGTTCGCCGAAATGGAGGCTGCCGCGCCCGAAGGCCCACGTCAGGCCGATCCGCGCGCGCTACCGGTATTGCTGGACCATATGCTGGGCGGCGTTTCGGTGCGCCCGCCACAGGGCGGCCATCCGCGCATCAGCATATTGGGCCTGATCGAAGCGCAGTTGATGCAGGCCGACCTCATGATCCTGGGCGGCCTGAACGAAGGCACATGGCCGGGCCTGCCATCTCCCGACCCTTGGCTGGCGCCGCGCATCCGGCGCGAACTGGGGTTGCCGGGGCTGGAAATGCGGATCGGCCTTGCCGCGCATGATTTCGCCAGCGCACTAGGTGCGCCCCATGTCCTTATCACCCGCGCGCGGCGCGGGAGCGGCGGGCCGGCGGTTGCTTCACGCTTCTGGTTGCGCCTGAAGGCCATGGCCGGACCGCAATGGAAAACGGCGCAGCGCTACGCGATGCTGGCGCAGGCGATGGATGCGCCCGGCGCGCATCGCCCGGCCGAACGCCCAGCGCCTGCGCCGCCCGCTTCCGTGCGACCGAACCTCATTCCCGTCACCGATGTCGATCGGCTGAAGGCCGACCCCTTCGCCTTCTACGCCAAGCGGGTGTTGCGCCTGGCCCGGCTCGACCCGGTCGATGCCGATGCCGGCCCGGCCTGGCGTGGCACGGCGGTCCACGACATTCTCCAGCGCTGGGCGGAAGCCGGAACGCTGGACCCCGCCGATCTGGAAGAACGCGCACGCGCCATGTTCGACCAGCCGGAGGTCCACCCGCTGCTCAAGGCCCTGTGGCAGCCCCGGTTGATCGAAGCGATCCGCTGGATCGCGGCCGAAGTGGTGAAGGACAAGGCGGAAGGCCGCACCATCCTGGCGGTCGAGCGGGAAGGGCGAGCCGACATTGCCGGCGTGACGCTGATGGGCAAGGCCGACCGGATCGATCGGCTCGCCGACGGAGGCATCGGCATCATCGATTACAAGACCGGCAAGCCGCCCAGCGCGCGGCAGGTGAAGGCCGGCTTTTCCCTGCAATTGGGGTTGCTGGGCATCATCGCCGAGATGGGCGGATTCGACGGGCTGGGATCGCAACCCAAGGCCGGCGATTTCGAATATTGGTCGCTGGCCAAGAAGGGCGACCAGTTCGGCTATCGCGAACGTCCGGTCGATCCGCTGGGCAAGCGTGACAAGATCGTCACCGACCAGTTCACCGCCCACGCCCATGAGCATTTCGAGGAACTGGCCAACGCCTTCCTTCTGGGCACCGCGCCTTTCCGGGCGGAGATCAACCCCGAAGTCGCCAATTATGGCGATTATGATCAGCTGATGCGGCTGGAGGAATGGTATGGCCGCGACGATGGCTAAGACGCGCGCGCTTCAGAAATTGCTGGGCGATCAGGCGCGGGCCGCCGCGCCCGACGCGCATGTGTGGCTGTCGGCATCGGCCGGCACGGGCAAGACCCATGTGCTGACCGCCCGCGTCTTCCGCTTGCTACTGCAAGGCGTGAGGCCGGAAAATATCCTGTGCCTGACCTTCACCAAGGCGGGCGCCGCGGAAATGGCGGACCGCATCCATGACCGACTGGCGGCATGGGTTCAAATGGACGGGCCCGCGCTGGCGGGTGACCTGATCGCACTGGGCGAAGATCATGGGCCGGAGCAGCAGGAGCAGGCCCGGCGCCTCTTCGCCGAAGTGCTGGAATCCACCGGCGGCGGCCTGCGCATCCAGACCATTCACGGCTTTTGCCAGCAATTGCTGACCGCCTTCCCTCTGGAAGCCGAACTGACGCCGGGCTTTCGCCCCCTCGACCAGCGCGAACAGTCCGGGTTGGCCCGGCAGACGCTGGCGGACATGGTGGTGCAGGCGCATGATCTGGGCGATGAAGCGCTGATCGGCGCGTTGCAGGCGATCAGCCTGCGGCTGGGCGAGGGCGGCGCGGAACAGTTTCTGCTGCGCTGCGCGGCGAAGGGCGATGCGCTGGACGAACTGCCCGACGCGATCGGGCCGTGGCTGGCGGCCGAACTGGAATTGCCCGATGGCGATATCGATCAATGGCTTGGCGAACAATGTTCCGACGCCATGTTCGATATGAGGACGCTGGACGGGATCGTTCGGGCCAATGTGGATTGGGGCAAGGGACGCGGACTGGAGCGGTGCGATCGCATCGCGGCCTGGCGGGCGCTGGACCCGGCGGGTCGGGCGGCGACGCTTGTCGACCTGCACCGCGCCTGGGCCAAGGCGGACGGCGACCTGATCGATGCCAAGGGGTGGGTGCCACCGGTCGACGGCTATATCGAGATGGCGGCGCGGCTGCATGAGCGCAGCGGCGCGCTGATCGCGATGAAATTGCGCGCCGACTATGCCGCCTTGTTGGCGCAGGCATTGCATGCCGGGCGCGCTTATGCTCGCGCCTATGCGCACGGCAAGCGACTGGCGGGCGCGGTCGATTTCGACGATCTGATCGCGCGCACCGCATCGCTGCTGGAACAGCCGGGTATTGCCGAATGGATTCGCTATAAGCTGGACCAGCGGATCGACCATATCTTGGTGGACGAAGCACAGGACACCAATGCCGCGCAATGGCGGATCGTCCGCACCCTGGCCGAAGAGTTTTTCGCAACCGAATGGGAGCCGGGGCAGAAGGTCCGCACCATCTTCACCGTGGGCGATTTCAAACAGGCGATCTTCGGTTTTCAGGGCACCAGCCCGGCCAATTTCGAAGCCGCCCGTCTGCTGTTCAATCGGGATGCCGACCAGTCGGGACATGAATTTTTCAACCTTTCGCTGGACCAGAGTTTCCGATCGACGCCGGCCGTGCTGGACGTGGTGGATCGCACCATCGCCACGCTGACCGCGCAGAAGCTGGGCATGGCGCCGAGCGAGGTCCGCCACATCAGCGCCAACCGTCATCCCGGCGAAGTGCAACTGTGGAAACCCGTCGTCGCTGGCCTGTCCGAGGATGCAGAGGGTGAAGAGGATTGGGCCGCCGATCAGGAAAGAACGTTGGCGACCAAGATCGCCCGCCAGATCCGCCAATGGATCGACGACGGGTTGATGCTGGAAAGCCGGGGTCGGCCGGTTCGAGCGGGCGACATCATGATTCTCGTGCGGCGGCGTAGCGAACTGGCACGCCTGATCGTCGCGCGCCTCTATGAGGAGAAGGTGGCGGTCGCGGGAATCGACCGGTTGCGGCTGAACAGCCCGCTCGCGGTACGCGACCTTCTGGCGGCGTTGCGCTTTGCGGTGCAGCCGGAGGATGAACTGAACCTCGCCGCACTGCTGGTGTCGCCGCTGATCGGCTGGACCCAGGACGAGTTGATGACGCGCCTGATCGGCCGCAAGGGCGGACTGTGGCGGCATTTGCGCGAGACGCGGGACGAGGTGCTGCTGCAACCGCTGCGCGATCTGCTGGCTATGGCGGATTTCTCGACCCCCTATCGCTATCTAGAGGGGATCCTGTCCGGGCCGATGAACGGCCGCCGTCGCCTGATCGAGCGGCTGGGAACCGAAGCTGCCGACCCGATCGAGGAATTGCTGAACGCCGCGCTCGCCTTCGAAAGCGACGACCATCCATCGCTTCAGCGGTTCATCGACTGGTTCGACCGGGGCGAGGTGGACATCGTTCGCGACGCGGCGGCGCAGGGCGACATGCTACGCCTGCTGACCGTCCATGGCGCCAAGGGATTGCAGGCACCGATCGTGGTCCTGGCCGACGCCTGCCTGGACCCGGACGCCGGCAACCGCGCGGACTCGCTGGTCTGGAACGGCCTGCCGATCCTGGCCCCGCGCAAGCCCGAGCGGCAGGGGCCGATCGGCGACGTCGCCGAAGCCGCCGCGCAGGTGGAGCGGGAGGAGCATTGGCGCCTGCTCTATGTCGCGTTGACGCGCGCGGAAGAGCGGCTGATCGTCGCCGGATCGCTTGGCCCCCGCGCGAAGGGGGAGGTGAAGCCGGAAAGCTGGTACGCAGCGGTCGAGGCCGCGATGATCTCGCTCGGCGCGGAATGGGATGCCGATCCGCTCTGGGGCGCGACCCGGCGCTGGCGTGGTACGGAAGTGCTGCCGCCCAAGGCTCCGGAGGCTGAAAGCGCGATCGAAGCGGTCACGCTGGATCAGCCGACCTGGCTGCGCCAGCCCGCCCCGGCCGAATCGCGGCCACCCCGGCCGCTCGCGCCGTCGGCCCCGGTCGAGGATGATGTGCCCTATCCGCCGCCGACCCTAGCGATGCGCGCGGCGGCGGAGCGGGGCCGCTGGCTCCATGCGTTGTTCGAACGGTTGCCTGTCCTTGCATCTGATCGTCGGCGCGACGCAGCGGATCGCTGGCTGGTGCAGCAGGGCGTCACCGACGCGGCGCAGCGGCATGACGTCATCGACCAGGCACTCCGCGTGATCGAAGCGCCGGACTTTGCCGCGCTGTTCGGGCCGGATGCGCTGGCCGAAGCACCGATCGCTGCCGTGGTGGGGGAGGCGGTCATCGCCGGCACGGTCGACCGCCTGTGCATCGGTCCCGATCGCATCCAGATCGCCGATTTCAAGACCGGCCGGGTCGCGCCGCTGACGCTGGCGGACGTCCCGATCCCGCACATCCGGCAAATGGCGGCCTATGTCGCGGCGCTGGAGGTGATCTTTCCTGATCGCATGATCGAGGCAGGGCTGCTCTACACCAGCGCGCCCCGGCTGATCATCATACCACCCGCAGCGCTGGCGGCGCACAAGCCGGGCCTCGCGCCGCTCGCGGCGCACAAGCCCGACTATGTGCCCGCGCAGGAGAATTTGCCGCTCTGACCCGTTGAGCCGGATGCGCGCTCACCCTAGATAGACTTCAAGTAAAGGAGACACTCATGGCCACCAAGGCAGTTACCGACCTCAGCTTCAAGGACGACGTCATCAACGCGGACAAGCCCGTGCTTGTCGATTTCTGGGCCGAATGGTGCGGCCCGTGCAAGATGATCGGCCCGGCTCTGGAGGAAATCTCCGAAGAGCTGGCCGACAAGGTCATCATCGCGAAGATCAATATCGACGAAAATCCCGACGCGCCGGGCCAATATGGCGTGCGCGGCATCCCGACGATGATCCTGTTCAAGAATGGCGAAGCGGCCGCGACCAAGGTCGGCGCCGCGCCCAAGAGCGCGCTCAAGGGCTGGATCGAAAGCGTCCTGTAAGCGGTTAAGCGTGCGGGCCTATGTCAGCGGGATCATCACCGACTGGGCATAGGCCGGCCGCCCACGCAGCCGGTCGTACCAAGCGCGCACATGCGGCACATCGGGCCGCTCCATATCCAGCGTGAAAAATGTGTGGGCGTAAACGCCCATCGGCACATCCGCGACACCGAAAGAGACACCCGAAAGCCAGGGCTGCACCGCAAGCGTGCGGTCCAATATCCGCATCGCCGCGCCGGATGCCGCCGCCGATGCCGCCAATAGCTGTCCATCTCGCTGTTCGGGCGCGCGCCGCACCAGTTGCAGGAAAGCGTCGCGCTGCGCATCTGCAAACGCGAATTGCCAGTCCATCCACTTGTCGCCCTGCGCCCGTTCCGCAGGATTGGCCGGCCATAGGGCAGGGGCATAACGCGCCGCCAGATAGCGCAGGGTCGCGTTGGATTCCCACAAGGTGACGTCGCCATCCTCGATCGTGGGGATCAACGCATTGGGGTTTTTCGCCAGATAGTCGGCGCTCATGCCGAATGCGCCGCCCACATCATGGCGGACATAGGGCAGGCCGATTTCGTCGGCGAACCAGGCAACCTTCTTCACATTATGCGAATTCAACCGGCCCCAGATCGTCAGCATGGCATATCCTTCTATCCGAACAGCGTCGCCGCCGCCCGATCCCATAGGCGCGGCGAGGATGCCCCCATCAACCCGCGCCGCAAGTCGCCCACTATATAAGGCGTCCCGTCGGTGCGCTGGCAGCAACCGCCCGCCTCATTGACGAACAGCGTGCCCGCCGCATGATCCCAGGGCAAAGTCCGCGCAAAGACCGAGACGTCATTCTGACCCAGCACCAGTCGGGGATATTGTTCGGCGGCACAGCGGGGGATATCCACCAGCGTGAAACTGCCGTGCGACCGGCGCTGAATGTCGGCGCGTTCTTCCTCCGGCATGAAATAAACGGCCAGCGCCGCGATCGGCAGGTCGCCGCCACTCTCGCGCGCCTGCACCCGTTCGCCATCGATATGGCTGCCGCCGCCCAGCATCGCATGGCACAATCGCCCGGTCAGCGGATCGAGGATCCATCCGGCCAGCGTCGTGCCGCCATCGACCAGCGCCACCATGATGCCGAAGGGTGCCTTGCCCGCCGCGAAATTGCCGGTCCCGTCGATCGGGTCGATGATCCAGTTCAGGCCCTGACCGGCCCGGTCCAATATGGCAGGATCGACGGCGCAGGCTTCCTCACCGATGACGCCGGCTTCGGGCAGGATCGCGGCCAGCCCTTCGGCCAGCCGCAATTCGCTTTCCTTGTCGGCGATGGTGACGAAATCATTCGCCGCCTTCTCGCTGACTTCGTCGCTGGACAGGTTTTGGTAACGCGGCATGACGATGTCGCGCCCAACCTGCCGCATCAGCGCGACGACGGGTTCGTGCAGTTCCAGCATCAGCTCCGCCCTCTCAACTGCGGTAATCCGCATTGATGGAGATATAGCCATGGGTCAGGTCGCAGGTCCAAACCTGCGCTCGCCCTTCGCCCAGGCCGATGTCGACGCCGATGACGATATCCTGGCCCTTCAGGTGCGCGGCGACGGGCGCCTCGTCATAGCCCTCGACTGCAAGGCCGCCGGTCGCCACCTGCGTCGCGCCGAAGCGGATCGACAGCTTGTCGCGGTCGGCCGGTTCGCCCGCCTTGCCCACGGCCATGACGACGCGGCCCCAATTGGCATCCTCACCAGCGATCGCGGTCTTGACCAGAGGAGAGTTGGCAATCGACAAAGCGATGCGATGCGCGCTTTCGTCGCTCTCCGCGCCTTCGACGCTGATGTCGATGAACTTGCTCGCGCCTTCGCCGTCGCGCACCACCAGATGCGCAAGCTGGCGGCACAGATCGCTCAGCGCCGCATGGAAGGCGTCGGCGCCGGCATCGTCCATGGATGCGAGCAGAACATTGCCGGCCTTGCCGGTGGCGAAGGCCAGCACAGTGTCGCTGGTCGACGTATCGCTATCGACCGTTATGCAGGAGAAGGTCTTGCGATTGGCGGCCGAGAGCATCTGTTGCAACAGGGCCGGGTCGATCGAAGCATCGGTGAAGATATAGCCCAGCATCGTCGCCATATCGGGCGCGATCATGCCCGATCCCTTGATGATGCCGACCAGTTCGACGCGCTGCTCGCCGATCATGGCGGACACATGCGCGCCCTTGGCGAAGGTGTCGGTCGTGCCGATCGTGGTCGCGGCCTCTTCCCAACCACAGGGTGTGACGGTGAAGGCCGCTTCCAGCCCGGCTTCGGCCTTGTCGATCGGCAGCGGCACGCCGATCACGCCGGTCGAAGACACGAAAATATCCGATGGCAGGCAGCCAA
The DNA here is from genome assembly GCF_008710165.1 of Sphingobium limneticum. Classification (NCBI taxonomy): domain Bacteria; kingdom Pseudomonadati; phylum Pseudomonadota; class Alphaproteobacteria; order Sphingomonadales; family Sphingobiaceae; genus Sphingobium; species Sphingobium limneticum. The sequence continues at coordinate 155,829 of NZ_VYQA01000009.1, forward strand.
GATGATTGGCGACCTTGGCCGCGATCGCTTCTACCGCTGCGCGGCCGCGATGACCGGTGAAGGCATTGGCGTTGCCGGCATTGACCACCAGCGCGCGGGCCGAGCCCAGCGGAATGGCGTCGCGGCACCATTCGACTTCCGGAGAGGGGCATTTGCTCTGCGTTGTCACCCCGGCGACGGCGGTGCCGGCTTCCAGTTCCACATAGGTCAGGTCGCATCGCGTCCATGCCTTGTACCCGGCGCGCGCGGTGCGCAGCGTCACTCCATCAATGACGGGCAGGATCGGGAAGGCGGCGGGGGCGAGGGGGGAGCGATCGGTCATAACGGGCGAAATGCGGCAAAATCGGGCGAGGGTCAATCATTGCGCGACAGGGAAAAGCGACCCGTCCGAAGATAGAGCCGCCCCACGCCATCGGGCATCGACAACATGCGATAGCCATGGCGACGGGCATAGGAGATCAGGCCGTCATCGGGGCGCATCGGCAATTTGCGGGTGCCGTCTTCGTAGCCGGTCAGAATGGCGGCGGGCGGATCGCGATCCATGTCGCCCAGCGTCGCCGGGATTATCGCATGCACCTGCCGCGCCAGCACCGGCCCCATCGTCCAGCCGGTGCGGTAGGCGAAGGGACCGGCGGCAAAGCGCGGGTCCAGGTCAAGGCCGCTACCGAGGATCATGTGCGGAGAGAGGGTGGCAATATCACCACCGCCCATGGCGCGCACGCTCGCACCGGCCCAGCGCGCACCGGCATCGGCCTGCAAGACGGGCGAACCTGCGCGCAGCATCGCCACGACATGGCGGGTTACTGCCAGCATGCCGGGGATGGCGGCCAGGCAAAGCAGCCCCAGCAACGCCTGTCGCCGGGCAAACGTCCAGCGCCGCGCATCGTCGAGCAGATAGCCCAGCGCTAGCGCCAGCGGTGGCAGCAGCGGCATCACATATTGGACCTGCGACGGAGTCGGCAGCGCCGCGCCGATCAACGCGCCGCCCGTCATCCAGATCGCCAGTCGCCGGCCGGGCGATCGGATGCGGCCCCGCGTCGCGATCCAGTTGGCACAGAGCAGAAGGAGCGCAACGAGCGCCGGCCCTTTCCACAGATATTTGAGCAGGTCGGTCAGCTTTTCCAGCGTGTCGAGTTCGTCGAACGCCCCGTTGGCGGCGTACCAGGCATGGGGCGCAGTCGCGCCATAGGTCAGTACGCCATAGAAGAAGGCATCCGGTGCCGCCGCCCAGGCGACCAGCATCGGCGCCATGCCCGCACAGGCCCCCAATGCCAGAAAACAGGCCGCCTTGAAGCCGCAGCGTCCCCCCGTCAGCAGCACGAACAGTCCGGTCATCAGGCCCAGCGGCGCGAAATTCAGCTTGGTGGCGATGGCAAGTCCGAACAGCACGCCGGCCGCAAACCAATATCGGCGCGTGCAATGGCGCAGCGCGAGCAAGCTGACCAGCAACCCCATTGCGGACAGCAAGGTCGGCAGCATGTCATTGCGCACCACGGCGCCCGTGAACTGAAAGGCGGCGGTGGTCGCCACCAGCAACGTCGCGATGGCCGCACTGTCGCGCGACACGCCCGCGATACGCTGCGCCGTCCAGAGCGTTGCCAGTGTGAAAATTGCCGTCACCGCTGTCGCCAGCCGCATCGCCAGCACCATATGATCGGGGAATAGCCAGGCCAGCGGCGCGAAGGCCCAACTGTGCAACGGCGGCTGAAGATAGAGAAAGTCGCGGAAGATCAGCAGCCGGCTGCTGAAATAGGCGCCGGCGACATATTGGCTTTCGTCATGGTCGAATGGAGTCGCGATCGCCGTGAGGCCGAACCACAGAATCAGGGCCATCGCCATCAGGATAGCGACCGGCAGGGCACGACTGCGCGCCGGGACCAGGACGAACGAACGATACAATTTTGCGACCCTTGCTCTTGCCATGCCGTTGTGGCCCAGCGTGCGCGACGTGCAAAGCCCCCCGCGCCCTGATGACGCCACCACCCGACGAAAACCGCCTGCCGCACGATCATGACATCGATACGACAGGTCGGGTTCAGCCGCACTCTGATTGACTAAAGGATGTGCCGTGCCTAAATCGCGGCGCATATCTGCGTGCGTCTCTCGCAAGGAGGCGGAACGTCCCCCTATTGTCAGGAATTTGCATGTTCGGCGCACTCGCCAAGTCCATCTTCGGATCGTCCAACGAACGTTATGTGAAGTCGCTGGGCAAGATCGTCGACCAGATCGCCTCTTTCGAAGGCGCGGTACAGGCGATGAATGATGAGGAACTGGTCGCCCAGACCAGCCGGTTCCGCGAACGGCTGGCCAATGGCGAGACGCTGGACGCGCTGCTGCCCGAAGCCTTCGCCACGGTCCGTGAAGCGGCCGTCCGCGTTCTGGGCATGCGCCATTTCGATGTGCAGATGGTGGGCGGCATCGTCCTGCATCGCGGCGAAATCGCCGAAATGCGCACGGGTGAGGGCAAGACGCTGGTCGCGACGCTGGCCACCTATCTCAACGCGCTGGAGGGGAAGGGCGTTCACGTCGTTACCGTGAACGATTACCTCGCCAGCCGCGACTGCGAATGGATGGGCCAGGTCTATCGCTTCCTCGGCCTCACCACCGGCGTCATCGTGCCCAACATCAGCGAAGATCAGCGGCGCGACGCCTATGCCGCCGACATCACCTATGCGACGAACAACGAACTCGGCTTCGACTATCTGCGCGACAATATGAAATATGACCGCGCGTCGATGGTCCAGCGCCCGTTCAACTATGCGATCGTCGATGAAGTCGACTCGATCCTGATCGACGAAGCGCGCACGCCGCTCATCATCTCCGGCCCGACCGACGACAAATCGGAACTCTATGTCGCCGTCGATGCGATCGTGAAGCAGATCGTCGAGGCCGACTATGAGAAGGACGAAAAGCAGCGCACCGTCACGCTGACCGAAGACGGCACCGAGAAGATCGAGCGCCTGCTGGAGGACGCCGGCCTGTTGCAGGGCGCGAACCTCTATGATTTCGAGAATACGGCCGTCGTTCACCATGTGAACCAGGCGCTGCGCGCAGTCGTGATGTTCCGCCGCGACATCGACTATATCGTCAAGGACGGCAAGGTCGTCATCATCGACGAATTTACCGGCCGCATGATGGACGGACGCCGCTGGTCCGATGGCCTGCATCAGGCGGTCGAAGCCAAGGAAGGCGTGCAGATCGAGCCGGAGAACCAGACTCTGGCCTCCATCACCTTCCAGAATTATTTCCGCATGTATCCCAAGCTGGGCGGCATGACCGGTACCGCCGCGACCGAAGCGGCGGAATTCTTCGAAATCTACAAGATGAACGTCGTCACCATCCCGACCAACCGGGCGGTGCAGCGCATCGACGAAGAAGACAGTTTCTACAAAAACCTGGATGACAAGTTCCGTGGCATCGCCAAGACCATCAAGGTCCATGCGGAGCAGGGCCAGCCGGTTCTGGTCGGCACCGTGTCGATCGAAAAATCGGAAATGCTGTCGGAATTCCTGACGCAGGAAGGCGTGCCGCACGCGGTGCTGAACGCCCGTTTCCATGACAGCGAAGCGCATATCGTCGCGCAGGCGGGCCGCAAGGGCGCGGTGACGATCGCCACCAACATGGCTGGTCGCGGCACCGACATCAAATTGGGCGGCAACCTGGAAATGCGCGTCGAAGACGAGCTGCGCGACGTGCCGGAAGGCCCGGAGCGCGACGCTGCCATCGCCCGGATCGAAGCCGAGATCGAGGTCGAGAAGCAGGAAGTCCTGGCCGCCGGCGGCCTGTTCGTGCTGGCCACCGAGCGGCATGAAAGCCGCCGCATCGACAACCAGCTACGCGGTCGTTCGGGCCGCCAGGGCGACCCCGGCCTGTCGCGCTTCTACCTCAGCCTCGACGACGATCTGATGCGCATCTTCGGCCCGGACACGATGTTCGCCAAGATGATCCGGTCGAACCTGGAAGATGGCGAGGCATTGCCGCCTTCCAAATGGTTGAGCAAGGCGATCGAGACGGCGCAGCGCAAGGTCGAGGCCCGCAACTATGATATCCGCAAGCAGGTCGTCGAATATGATGACGTGATGAACGATCAGCGCAAGGTCATCTATGAACAGCGCAGCGACATCATGGACAGCGACACCGTCGATGACGTCGTGATCGACATGCGCCATGAGACGGTGAACGATCTGGTCGGCGCATCCTGCCCGCCGGGCACCTATCCCGAACAGTGGGATATGGAGCGCCTCAAAGTTCGTACCGCCGAAATTCTTGGGCTTGAGCCTGATTTCGACGCCTGGCTGGCCGAGGATTCGGTAGACCCCGAAATGATCGAGGAACGGCTGTCGGCGCTGGCCGACGAAGCCGTCGCGGAAAAGACCAAGGAGGTCGAGGCGTCCGACTGGCACATGATCGAAAAGTCGATCCTGCTCCAGAGCCTGGACCATCATTGGAAGGAGCATCTTTCGACGCTCGACGCCCTGCGCCAGGTCGTGCATCTGCGCGCTTATGCGCAAAAGACGCCGATCAACGAATATAAGCAGGAGGCCTTCGCGCTGTTCGAGCGGATGCTGGAAAATATCCGCGAGGATGTGACCGGCTCCATCGCGCGCGTGCAGTTCCGCATGGAACAGCCGCCGCTGGAAGATTATGGCCTGCCGGTCCTGCCCGACTTCATCACCACCCATATCGACCCCTTCTCGGGCGAAGATAACAGCGCGGATATCGACGCCGGCAGCTTCGGCGGCGTCACTACCACCATTCCGCGCGCGCCCGTGGGCAACGTTCCGGCCGGCGAATATGCCAATCTGGACATCAGCCGCAACGCGCCATGCCCGTGCGGTTCGGGCCAGAAATACAAACATTGCCACGGCGCTCTGGCGTGATCTGATAAGGGAGGGCCGGGCGTAATGTTCGGCCCTTTTCCGTTCAATCCGCTGTTAACCAAGCCCTTTCATTCTTCCGCAATCTTCTGGATCGACTTTGGTCTAATCCCGGGGGGCAACCGGGAGAGAGGTTATGGACAGCATGATCTATCGCGCGCGCGCCGAACGCCGCCGCGAAAGCCGCTACGACGCAGAGGTCGAGGCGACGTTGAACTGGGATGGCATTAGCCAGACCGTCACCATTCGCAATATTTCCATCTATGGCGCGCTACTCACCGGCAACTGGCTGCCACCGATCGGCGAATGGGTGACGCTGATCACCGAAGGGCTGGAAGTGTGCGGCACCGTGATCTGGGATGGTCCGGATCGCTGCGGCCTGCTGCTCAGCCATCCCGTCGATCCGCTGGCGATCATCGCGGAAGCCAGCATTCACAAGATGGAACTGCCGCCCGTCATCCTGCATGGCACCGGCCCCAGCAGCTACGCCTGACGCCTTATCCAGAACGGGAATGGCGGAAGCGGTGGGATTCGAACCCACGGTGAGCGTAAACCCACGGCGGTTTTCAAGACCGCTGCCTTAAACCACTCGGCCACACTTCCGTTGCGGGCTTCCTAGCGTGCCGCGCGCCGTTGCCAAGCGAAAATCGCAACGACCACGGTTCGTCGCCTTAACCGACCGGACGTCGCAATAAAGGATTCACCTGCCGCCCTGCCTGTGCAACAACAAGGGGATGAGGGATTCTTTGCGTTCGTCCGTCCTGTCCTTGTTGCTCGGCCTGACTGCCATTACCGGTGGCAGTGTCGCGATTGCCCCTGCGCAAGCGCAGGATAGTGCCGATTTCCGTGCCTATCTGGAGAGCCTGCGGCCCAAGGCGCGGGCCATGGGCATCCGCGATGCGACGCTGGATAGCGTCTTCCCCACGCTGACGATCAATCCGCGCGTCGTGCAACTGGACCAGAGTCAGCCGGGCGGCGGCGCCTATTCGCCTATCCCCAATTTCGAACCCTATCGCCGCCAGCATGTCGACGCCGCGCGCATCAGCCGGGGTCGGGTCGCCTATCAGGCGAACCGGTCGCGCCTTGCGCGCATCGAAGCGGAAACGGGCGTGCCGGAGGAGATCATGGTCGCCATCTACGGCCATGAAACCAATTATGGCAGCTATACCGGCGATTTCGATCTGATCCGGTCGCTCGCGACGCTGGCGCATGAAGGTCGCCGCCGTGCCTTGTTCGAACCGGAATTGCTGGCGACGCTCAAGATGCTGGACAATGGCGTGCCGCGTAGCCGCCTGGTGGGTAGCTGGGCCGGCGCGACCGGCTATCCGCAATTCCTGCCGTCCGTCTATCTGCGCATCGCCAAGGATGGCGATGGCGACGGGAAGGCCGACATCTGGACCAGCGAGGCCGACGCGCTCGCCTCCATCGCCAATTATTTCGTGCAATCGGGATGGCGCAAGGGTCAGCCTTGGGGCGTGGCCGTCAGCGTGCCGGCCAGTTTCAACCGCGCGTCGGTGGCGGCCAAGACCGATCCGGCCCGTTGCCCGCGCGTGTTCAACCGGCATAGCCGCTGGCTGACGATGGCGGAGTGGCGCAAGCTGGGCCTCTTCCCCAATAGCGGCGTCTGGCCAGCCGATGGCGTCATGGCGACGCTGCTGGAACCCGATGGTCCTGGCAAGACCGCCTATCTGCTGACCAGCAATTATCGGGCGATTCTGGATTATAATTGCTCCAATTTCTATGCCTTGTCGGTGGGATTGCTGGCGGATGCTGTCAAACAATAAGGGGCTGTTCGTTACGGCCATGATGCTGGCGCTGGTTGGCGGCAGCGCGGGCGCCGCGCAGCCGCAAAGCGCTGGGGCGCCTGCTTCCATGGCCAGCGACACGCCGGTGCCTTTGGGCGCGTCCTATGCGGTGGGCGGCGTCAGCTACACACCGGCCGATCCTGTTTCCTATGACGAGGTCGGCTATGCCGGCGAAAGCACGGATGGCAGCCAAAGTGGCGCGACCGCCAATGGCGAAGCGTTCATGCCCGCCGCCATCACGGCCGCGCACAAAACCTTGCCGCTCCCCAGCTATGTCGAGGTGACGGCACTGGATAGCGGGCGAACGATTTTGGTGCGGGTCAATGATCGCGGACCGATGCGGGGCGACCAGTTGATCGCGCTGTCGCCCGGCGCGGCATCGCAACTGGGCGTGAGCGGGCAGGCCGTGATTCCTGTGCGTGTGCGCCGGGTCAACCCGCCAGAGCAGGAGCGCGCGGCGCTACGCGGGCAGGGGCGGGCAGCCGAACGGCTGGAAACGCCGGCTGCGTTGTTGCGGGTGCTGCGGACCAAATTGCCGGCCGTTTCGCACGCCGCCGCCACGCCGGCGCGAGCAGTAGCAGCGACCAAGCCCAAGCCTGCCCCAGCCGCCACCCGGCCGGTTGCGGCGCCAAGGCCCGGCGCCGATTTCGATCAGGCGCCACCGCCGCCGCGTATCGCGACCCAGTCGGCAAAACCAGCGCCCAAGCCGGTTCAGGCTACAGCGCCCGCAGCGCCGACGCGCGCTGGTGGCTATATCGTTCAGGTCGGCGCCTTCTCGTCTCAGGCGCGCGCCGAAACCGTGGCGAAGAGCATCGGCGCCCGTGCCGAAGCAGGCGGCGGCCTGTGGCGCGTGCGGCTTGGCCCCTATCCCACGCAACAGGCAGCGCAGGCCGGTGTGCGGTTCGCCGCAGCCAAAGGCTTTGAGAATGCCCGCATCATGGCTAATGACGCACGATAGAGATCGCGCCCGTACAGCGATTCCATCATAATCGAAGGCAGTTTTCCGATGAAGAAAAGCGTTGCAGTCCTCCTTGCCGCCGGGCTGCTGGCCCAGCCGCTGATCGCGGCCGCGCCGCCCTACACCAGCGAAGCGCCGATCGCTTATATGAAGGATCTGTCGTCGGGCGCCGTGCTGTACGACAAGGGCGGCGAAACGCGCATGCCGCCGGCGTCGCTGGCAAAGATGATGACGGCGCATGTCGCCTTCCGCCTGATCCAGAAGGGTGAGTTGAAGCTCGATACGAAATTCACGGTCCGCCCGGAAACCTGGAAGCAGTGGCATGGCCCGCAGGCCGGATCGACCATGTTCCTGTCGGTCGGCGAGCAGGTGTCGGTCGAAAATCTGCTGCACGGCATCGTCACCCTGTCGGGCAATGACGCCTGCGTCGTTCTGGCGGAGGGGATTGCCGGCACGGAACAGGCATTCGTCGCCGCCATGAACGAGGAGGCCAAGCGGCTTGGCCTGAAGAACAGCCATTTCGGCACCAGCAATGGCTGGCCGGACGAAGGCGTGACCTATGTGACCGCCGAGGATCTGGCCAAGCTGGCCGAGGCGACGATCGTCGAGACGCCCGACCTCTACAAGCGTTTCTACGCCACCCGCTCCTTCACATGGGGCAAGACAATGGGCGGATCGGACATCGCACAGGCGAACCGCAACCCCATTTTGGGCAAGATCGCCGGTGCCGATGGCCTGAAGACCGGCCATACCGAGGAAGCTGGTTTCGGCTTCACCGGGTCGGCGGAGCAGGATGGTCGCCGCCTGGTGATCGTTACCGCCGGCTCCACCAGCTTCAACGGCCGCGCGACCGAAGCCGTGCGCTTCATGGACTGGGGCTTCAAGGCGTGGAAGGCCCAGCCTTTGTTCAAGAAGGGCCAGACGGTCGAAACGGCCGCGGTCCAGATGGGCAGCGCGACGAGCGTGGCGCTGGTCGCGCCGCAGAATCTGGCCGTCACCCTGCCGCGCACGGCGTCCGCCAATGTGCAGGTTAAGGTGGTTTATACCGGTCCGATCAAGGCGCCGATCGCCAAGGGTCAACAGATCGCCCAGTTGATCGTCCAGACGCCCGACACGCCGCCGCAGATCATGCCGCTGGTCGCGGGTGAAGATGTTGCCGAAGCGGGCATTTTCGGCCGTCTGTGGAATGGCATGAAGTCGCTGTTCGCTTGACCGCAGGGCGTTTCATATCGCTGGAGGGCGGTGAAGGGGCGGGCAAGTCCACGCAACTTCGCGCTCTGGCGGCGGCACTGCGCGTGCGCGGGCTGGAGGTTGTCGAGACGCGCGAACCGGGCGGAAGCGAGGGGGCGGAGGCGATCCGCGCCCTGCTGCTGACCGGTGGCGCCGATCGGTGGAGTCCGCGCGCCGAGGCGTTGCTGTTTGCGGCAGCGCGGGCGGATCATATCGAAAAGACGATCCGGCCGGCGCTGGAACGTGGGGCCTGGGTGCTATCCGACCGTTTCCTCGATTCCAGCCGCGCCTATCAGGGGCAGGGTGAGTTGAGCGACGCCGACATTTTGGCGCTGCATCGAATCGGCAGCGCGGGCTTCCTGCCGGATCGCACCCTATTGTTGACGCTGCCCGAAGCGGAAGCGAGCGGCCGAGCACGGGCGCGCGATGGCGATACGACCGACCGGATCGGCGGGCGGGCGAGCGATTTCCATCGCGCCGTCGCCGATGCGTTCACCCGCTTCGCACAGGAAGAAAGCGACCGCGTCCATGGCGTCGATGCCTCCGGCCCGGCCGAGGTGGTGACGGTGCGCCTGCTGGACGCGATCGAAGACCTGCTGCCATGACCATATTGCTGGGGCATGAGGCCCAGACGCGCACGTTGACCATGGCTGCGCGCAGCGGGCGGATGCACCATGGCTGGATCCTTGCCGGCCCCAGGGGCATCGGCAAAGCCAGCTTTGCGCGCGCCCTGGCAATGCGATTGCTGGCCGATGCCGCCGGTCCGCCGGTCGAAGAAGAGGGGCTGTTCGTTCCACAAAGCCATCCGATCCGCCGCCTGATCGAGGCCAGCGCCCATCCCGACTATGCCGAACTCGCGCCATTGGAGAAGGAAACCGGCACCGCCCGCAATATCAGCGTGGACCAGATACGCGGTCTTGCGCGGCTGACCCAATCGGCCCCATCGCTGTCGCAGCGCCGCGTGGTGGTGGTCGACAGCGCCGACGATCTGGAGCGGGGCGCGGCCAATGCGCTGCTTAAGACGCTGGAGGAGCCGCCGGCGGACATGATCTTCCTGCTGGTCAGCCATGCGCCAGGGCGGTTGTTGCCGACGATCCGGTCGCGTTGTCGCACGCTGCGCTTCGCCCCGCTGGACGCTGCGACGATGCGCGCGGTGCTGAAGGGAACGGACGAAACGCTTTCGCCGCAGGAAGTTGATGCGCTGGTACGCGCAGGCGAGGGATCGCCAGGGCAAGCACTGCGCTATGCGGGCCTCAACCTGTCGGAGATCGAACAGGCGCTGAGCAGCCTAGCGACGGCAGGCGATCCCGGTAATCGGCAACGGCTGGCGCTGGCCAAAGCGCTGGCGCTCAAGGCGGCCAAGCCGCGCTATGAGGCGTTTCTTGAGCGCGCGCCCGCCTTCATCGCGCAGGCGGCGCGGACGAAACAGGGGCCGGCACTGGGCCAGGCGCTCGATCATTGGGAAAAAGCACGCCATCTGGCCGGTGGTGCTGTGATCCTGTCGCTTGATCCGGCGGCGGTCGTGTTCGAACTGGCCGGCCATGTCGCGGCGCTGGCGCCTTCGCACGCATAAAGCGACTTTGCGCCGTCCATAACAGCCGCTAGGGATGGCGCCATGTCCAAGCCCTTCACCATCACCACCGCCATTTCCTATCCCAACGGCCGTCCGCATATCGGCCACGCCTATGAGGTGATCGCTACCGACGCGGTCGCCCGGTTCCAGCGGATGATGGGCCGCGACGTCTTTTTCCAGACCGGCACCGACGAACATGGGCTGAAAATGGCCCAGACCGCGCGCAACCGGGGGATCGAGCCGCGGGAACTGGCCGATGAGATGGCCGGCTATTTCAAGCAGATGAACGAGAGGCTGAATATCAGCCATGATCGTTTCATCCGCACCAGCGAGCCCGATCATCATGCCGCCAGCCAGGCGATCTGGCAGGCGATGGAGGCCAATGGCGACCTGTATCTGGGCCGCTATGAAGGCTGGTATTCGGTCCGGGACGAAGCCTTTTACGACGAAAAGGAAATCGTCGAGGGGGAAGGCGGCGCGAAGCTCTCCCCCCAGGGTACGCCGGTCGAATGGACGGTCGAGGAAAGCTGGTTCTTCCGCCTGTCGGCCTATCAGGACCGGCTGCTGGCGCTCTATGAAAGCCAGCCGGACTTCATCCAGCCCGATAGCCGCCGCAATGAAATCATGCGGTTCGTCGAAGGCGGCCTCTCCGACCTCAGCGTCTCGCGCACCAGCTTCGACTGGGGCGTGAAGGTGCCGGGTAGTGAAGGCCATGTCATGTATGTGTGGGTCGATGCGCTCACCAATTATCTGACCGGCTGCGGCTATCCCGACGACGCGGAGCGGATGGCGCGCTACTGGGCCGAGGAGGGCGACATCACGCACATTATCGGCAAGGATATCGTACGTTTTCATACGGTCTACTGGCCGGCCTTTCTGATGAGCGCGAAGCTGCCTTTGCCAAAGCAGGTCTTCGGTCACGGCTTCCTGCTGAACCGGGGTGAGAAGATGTCGAAGTCGGTCGGCAATGTTGCCGATCCGATGGAACTGGCCGATCGCTTCGGCGTCGATCAGCTGCGCTATTTCCTGCTGTCCGAGGTCACGTTCGGCAATGATGGCAGCTATAGCGCGGAGGCGATCGTCGCCCGGTCGAACAGCGATCTGGCCAACAGCTTCGGCAATCTGGCGCAGCGGACATTGAGCTTCATCGCCAAGAATCTGGAAGGGCGGTTGCCCGAACCGGCGCCGCAGGATGTCGACAGCGAATTGCTCAAAAGCATTGCGGAGGCCGCGCAGACCTTTCAGACTGCCATGGCTGACTTGGCGCCTTCGGTCGCGATCGAGGCGTGGATGCGCGCCGTCTTCGCCTGCAACGCCTATATCGACGCGCAGGCGCCATGGGCATTGCGCAAGACCGACCCGGCGCGGATGGAAGCGGTGCTGGCCACGCTCTATGAAGCGATCGCCAGCCTGGCCATCATGATCCAGCCGGTCATTCCAGCCAGCGCCACCGCACTGCTGGACCAGATGGGCATCGATGGAGAGACGCGCGGCTATGACGTTATCGGCAGCAAATTCTACGCCGATCTGCGCGCGTCGGGCTTCATCCTCGGCGCGCCCAAGCCACTCTTCCCGCGCCTGGAACTGACCGAGGCGGAAGGCTGATCCCATGCTCATCGACAGCCATTGCCACCTGAATTACAAAGGCTTGATCGAGGATCAGGCCAATGTGCTGGAACGGTCGCGGGCAGCGGGCGTAGATCTGATGCTCAACATCGCCACGCGCGAAAGCGAATGGGATGCGGTGCTGGATACCGCCGTGCGCGAACCGGACGTATGGGCGACGGTCGGCATCCATCCGCATGAGGCGGACGAGCATCCCCATGTCGATACCGCCAAACTGGTCGAGCGCGCCGCGCATCCGCGTGTCGTGGGCATCGGCGAAACTGGCCTCGATTATTATTACGACCATAGCGACCGCGAACGGCAGCAGAAAAGCTTCCGGTCCCATATCGCCGCTTGCCGCGAAACCGGCCTGCCGATGATCGTCCATACCCGCGATGCGGAGGAGGATACGCTGCGCATCATGCGGGAGGAGATGGAGACGGGGCCTTATGGCGGCGTCATCCATTGCTTCACCGCCAGCGGCGCCTTTGCCGATGCGGCGATGGATCTGGGCTTCTACATCAGCATTTCGGGCATCGTCACGTTCAAGAGCGCGAAGGATTTGCAGGAGACGGCGGCACGGCTGCCGCTCGATCGGCTGCTGGTAGAAACGGACTCGCCCTTCCTGGCGCCGGTCCCGCATCGCGGCAAGTCGTGCGAGCCGGCCTATGTCGCGGACACCGCCAAATTCCTGGCCAATCTGCGCGGCGAGAGTATCGAGCAACTGGCGGCGGCGACCTCGGCCAATTTCCGCACCCTCTTCTCGAAGGTCGCATGAGCCTGAAGCTGACGATCCTGGGCAGCGGCACCTCTTCGGGCGTGCCCCGGATCGGCAATGACTGGGGCGATTGCGACCCCAAAGAGCCGAAAAACCGTCGGACGCGGGTATCGATTTTGGTCGAAAGCCCCACGACCCGTATCCTGGTCGATACGTCGCCGGACATGCGGGCGCAGCTGCTGGCGGCGGACGTGATCCAGATCGACGCGATCCTGTGGACGCACGACCATGCCGACCATAGCCATGGCATCGACGACGTTCGTCAGCTTTTCCATCATCGGCGCACCCCCGTGCCCGGCTATGCGCGGGCGCAGACAATGAAGTTGCTGGGCCAGCGCTTCGCTTATGCGTTCGAGGGGCGCAATGGCTATCATCCCACGATCGACGCCCATGTCCTGCCCGACGGTTTGCGCATCGGCGACATCGACATCGCCTGCGTCGATCAGCCTCATGGCGAGATCTACTCCACCGGGTTCCGCTTCACGCATGGTGGCCGATCGATCGGCTATGCCACGGATTTCCACGCGCTGACGCCGGACATGCTGGCGCTCTATGATGGGCTGGACGTGTGGGTGGTGGACGCATTGCGGGAAAAGCCACATCCGACCCATCCGCATCTGGCGCTGACACTGGACGGCATCGCCGCGGCCCGGCCCGATCGCGCCATTCTGACCCATATGGACCAGAGCATGGATTATGCCACGCTGCTTCGCACCCTCCCCAAGGGCGTGGAGCCGGGCTATGACGGACTGGTGATCGCGTTGGACACGAAAGAGCAGGGGGCCTGAATGGACGGCACGGATCAGGCGGCATCGACCATCTGGTATGTGCTGGCGATCATATTGGTCGGGTCCGCGTTGATCGGGCGGCACATGGCCTGGGGCAGCCTGCTGCGTATGGCGTTGCTGTGGGTCGCGATCTTTGCCGGTCTGCTGGGCCTGTTCAAATTCGGGCAGAGCCAGGGTTTTCTGACCGGGCGCTGGGCGGAGGAGGGGAGTGCCGTCACCCCAGACGAGGCGCCCGCCGCTTTGCCGCGCGCGCAGGTCGAAGGGCAGGCATTGCGCATCCCCGTCGCGCCGGACGGCCATTATTGGGTGGAGGCGACGATCAACGGCACGCCCGCCCGCTTCCTGATCGACAGCGGAGCGACCATCACCGCCCTTTCCGACAGTACGGCGCGCGCCGCCGGCCTCAACTATGATGTCGGCGAACCTAATGTCATCATGACCACCGCCAATGGCAAGGTGGAGGCGAAGCGATCCAGCATCGCCACCCTGGCCATCGGCCCCATTTCGGCGAGCGACCTGCCCGTCGTCGTCTCACCCGCTTTCGGAGAGGTCAACGTCATCGGCATGAACATGCTTTCGCGGCTGAAAAGCTGGGGTGTCCAGGATGGCGCCATGGTGCTGAAACCATGAGCGCGGCGACGGAGCAGGACGCGCCGACCCAGGCGCAGCGGCTGAAGGCCATTATCGGCGGGTCCACCGGCAATCTAGTGGAATGGTATGACTGGTATGCCTATGCCGCCTTCACCATCTATTTCGCGCCGCATTTCTTCCCGAGCGAGGATCGCACCGCGCAATTGCTGAGCGCGGCGGGCATCTTCGCCGTTGGGTTCCTGATGCGGCCGATCGGGGCGTGGCTGATGGGCGTCTATGCTGATCGCCATGGGCGCAAGAGCGGGCTGACGCTGTCGGTGGCGCTGATGTGCGCGGGGTCGCTGCTGATCGCGGTGACGCCGGGCTATGAGACGATCGGGGTTGCGGCGCCGCTGCTTCTGGTGCTGGCCCGGCTGATGCAGGGGCTGTCGATCGGTGGCGAATATGGCGCCAGCGCGACCTATCTGTCCGAAATGGCGGGCAAGAACCGGCGCGGTTTCTTCTCCAGCTTTCAATATGTGACATTGATCGCCGGGCAGTTGGTGGCGATCTGCGTCCTGCTGCTGTTGCAGGCGACGCTGAGCGAGGCGCAACTGGACGCTTGGGGATGGCGGATACCCTTCTTCATCGGCGGGTTGCTGGCGGTCATCGTCTTCTGGCTGCGGCGCGGGCTGGCGGAGACACAGAGCTTTGCAGTAGCCAAGGCGCAGGGTGCGCCGAAATCGGGCTTTGTCGAGTTGATCACCAACCATCCGCGCGAGACGCTGACGGTGATGCTGCTGACGGCCGGCGGCACAATCGCTTTCTATGCCTACAGCATCTACATGCAGAAATTCCTGGTGATCACCAGTGGGCTGAGCCGTGAGGTCGCGTCGCAGATCAATGCGGCGACGCTATTCCTGTTCATGCTGCTCCAGCCGGTCGCCGGTGCTCTGTCCGACCGGATCGGGCGCAAGCCGTTGATGATCGGCTTCGGCGTGATGGGCGTGCTTTGCACCTATCCGATCTTCACGACCCTGGCCGTGACCAAAGACCCGATCGTCGCCGGGCTGCTGGTGATGGCCGGACTGGTCATCGTGACAGGTTACACGTCGATCAATGCCGTCGTGAAGGCGGAGTTGTTTCCCGCGCATATCCGCGCGCTGGGCGTGGCGCTGCCTTATGCGCTGGCCAATACATTGTTCGGCGGAACGGCAGAGTTCGTGGCTTTGTGGTTCAAGCAGGCCGGCATTGAACAGGCTTTCTACATCTATGTCACGGTGATGATCGCCATATCACTGACCGTCTATGTGCGGATGCGCGACACCGCGAAACATAGCCAGATCCAGGAGGATTGATCGCCTGACGGGATGGCATGAGACAGCGAGTTGGACAGCGGTAATGCTGTGGAGATGTGGTGGCGTTTAACATAATCTTTATTATCGCACTTTCATAAAGTCGGGCCTGATTTCCTTATCGAAGTCGCTCGCTTGTTATGGGCTGGCCACTGCGCCATGCACGCCTTATCGCCAGCCGGCCAATTTCAACAAAGATCGGGTTCCCATGTCCAAAGCCAGTCCCGCCGATATCATGCCGCTCGCCGACGTCATGGCGCGGTTGCGCGATCCCGATAGCGGCTGCCCTTGGGATATCGAACAGGATTTCGCGTCGATCGTGCCTTATACGATCGAGGAAGCCTATGAGGTCGCCGATGCGGTCGAGCGGCAGGATATGGACGCGCTGCGCGACGAATTGGGCGACCTGTTGCTTCAGGTCGCCTTTCACAGCCGCATGGCAGAACAGGCCGGCCATTTCGCGTTGCAGGATGTGATCGACGCCATCACGCAGAAGATGATCCGGCGGCACCCCCATGTCTTTGGCGACGGCGCAAGGCGCGAGGACGGCCATGCCCAGTGGGAAACCATCAAGGCGGCCGAGCGTGCCGAAAAAGATCCCGATCCCAGCGCTCTGGCGGGTGTGGCGATCGCCCTGCCCGCACTACTGCGCGCCGAAAAATTGCAGAAGCGTGCTGCGCGTACCGGCTTCGATTGGCCTGAAACGGACCGCGTGATCGACAAGGTTGTCGAAGAACTGGAAGAGGTGCGTGATGCGACCACGCCGGACGAACGCGAAGAGGAAGTCGGTGATCTGCTATTTGCCGTGGTCAACCTCGCACGCCATCTGAAGATCGATCCGGAAACAGCTCTGCGCAAGGCAAATGGGAAATTCGATCGGCGCTTCCGATCGATGGAGGATATGGCTGGCGATGCCTTCGCCGGCCTGTCGCTCGATGAGCAGGAAGCGCTGTGGCAGCGGGCGAAGCAGTTGGAGAAAGGCGTCTGATACAGGCCAAGGTTGGTCGTTTTTCAAACATGGCTCAGACAAAGTTCGGACTTGAAACCTATATTTGACACTATCTTGCAAAGCCGATAGTTTTTCTCCTCAAAGAGGAGAAATGTGCAATGCGTTTGACAGTCCTTCTTCCCCTAATCTGCGCCATTGCGGTGCCGGCGCATGCGCAGCAAGCCGGCGGCGTGTCAGGCATTCATTTCAATATCGCATCCCCATTGGTCTCGCCTATGTTCGACAATAGCCTCTACACGGCTCAACTAGGACCGCGTCGCGTCAATGTGGCGCATGCGCAAAAGCTGATTGCGGCCGGTAACTATGCCGAAGCTGATGCAATGTTGTCGAAAATAATCGGCGAAACCAGTAGCAAGCAAGTCCCTTTCCTAAAGGGCGTCGCAAAGCTCGGCATGGGTGATGCGGCTGCGGCACGCCGCTATTTCGAGAAGAGCCTATATTACGGAAAAAATGGCATGCCAGGCGCCATGTCCGGATTGGCCTTGGCGGAAATCCGCCTCGGCAATCGCGATGCTGCACAGAATATTCTGGACAAGCTGCGCTACCAGCAGGAAAAATGCAGCAGCAACTGCGATCGCGCCAAGCCATTGGATCAGGCCGTCGCTGTCGTGGAAAAGGCGCTGATCTAATAGGATGGGGCGGCGTGGGCCGCCCTATCGCTCGACTTCAGGCCTTCGCCCGCTTCGAATAGCGGGCGAAGGCGGCGTCGGACAGGCGTACGTCGACCCGGCTTTCTTCACCTTCGACGCTGCTCGACAGCACTTCGCCATGTTCGTGCAGCCAAGCCACGGTCGCGCCATCCGATACGGGGATGCGCAGGCCATAGACTTTGGCGCCGCGTGTCATGCGGTCGCTGATCGCGCGCTGGAGGTCATCCACCCCTTCCCCGGTCAGGGCCGAGAGAATGACGACATCGTCGCGGCGGGCTGCGGTTTCCCGCGTTAGGGCAGCATCCTCTTCGCTCAGCAGGTCTAGCTTGTTCCATGCCTCTAGGATCGGCGGCGGTTCCGGCTCCCCTTCCCCGCGATCCAGCGCCGCTTCGCCAGCGACGCCCAGTTCGCCGAGTACATCCAGCACATCGTCGCGCTGCGCCTCGCTATCGGGGTGGGCGATATCCCGGACATGGACGATGAGGTCGGCCGACAGCACTTCCTCCAGCGTCGCGCGAAAGGCAGCGATCAACTGGGTCGGCAGGTCGGACACGAAACCAACCGTGTCGGACAGGATCGCCTTGTCTAGCCCCGGCAACGCAATTTGGCGCATGGTGGGGTCCAGCGTAGCGAAAAGCAGGTCTTCCGCCATGACGGTGGCGCCGGTCATGCGGTTGAAAAGTGTGGATTTGCCGGCATTGGTGTAGCCGACCAGTGCAATCACCGGCCAGGGCGCGCGTTGGCGCCGGGCGCGGTGAAGGCCACGGGTGCGCGTGACCTGATCCAGTTCGCGGCGGATCTTCGCCATGCGATCACGGATCATGCGCCTGTCCGCCTCGATCTGGGTTTCGCCCGGACCACCGAGGAAGCCGAAGCCGCCGCGTTGCCGCTCAAGATGGGTCCAACTGCGCACCAGACGCCCCGCCTGATAATCGAGATGCGCGAGTTCGACCTGCAAGCGGCCTTCGTTGGTGGCCGCACGCTCGCCGAAAATTTCGAGGATCAGGCCGGTCCGGTCGATGACCTTGGCCTCGCATGCCTTTTCGAGATTGCTTTGCTGCACCGGCGACAGGCTGTTGTCGACGATGATGAGCTCGGCCTCTTCCTGCCGCGCCAGCGTGGCGATCTGGTCCACCTGTCCGCTGCCGAACAAAGTCGCCGGCTTGCGGTCGCGGACGCGGAAAGCCTGCGCCGCGCGCACGTCGATGCCGATGGCCAGGGCCAGGCCGCGCGCTTCCTCCAACCGGGCATCGCTGTCCCGGCGATCTGCATTATGGGTTTCGGCATGAACGACGACGGCGCGCGCGCCGCGCGCCACTTCGTCATCGGAGTCGCGGTTGAATATGGCCATGCATGTTTAGAGCATCTTGCAGCGGCCCGGTCCACCGCTGGGCGGACCGGGCGCCGGATAGACGATCAGTCGTCCTGTTCATTCTCGCCAGTGAGGTCGAGCGCATGGAGCGGCTGGACCGTCGAAATGGCGTGCTTGTAGACGAGCTGCACCATGCCGTCGCGTTCGAGCAGCATGCAGAACAGGTCGAAGGCGGCGATTTCGCCCTGAAGCATGACGCCGTTCACCAGGAACATCGTCACCGGGCTGCCCGACTTGCGGACGGCCGACAGGAAGATTTCCTGAAGCAGCTTGGACTTGCCATTGCCATCGCTGGCCTTGCGCAGGTCCGTCAGGTCCATCGACGCCGCCGGCATGACGGTGGAAATGGCATGCTTATAGACCAGCTGCGACTGGCCATCGCGGCGCAGCAGCACGGAGAAATTGTCGAACCAGGTGATGATGCCCTGCAGCTTCACGCCCTTGACCAAGAACATGGTCACCGGGGTCTTGCTCTTGCGCAGGCTGTTGAGGAAAATATCCTGAAGGTTGTTTACCTTGTCGGCCATGGTCGTCGCCAGTCCTTTTCTTGGCGGGACGTTACCCGCTCTCGCATCCTAAGCAGGATGTCTTGCTTGCCCCCGCCTGTCGGGAGCGCGTGCGATCCTATCGCAATTGCGAAGGGGCGTCCATGGCCGAGATGCGCTTTGGCAAAAGTTCGGCAATCGTTTGGATACCCCTTCCCGGATTCGCTCAATCCTTGCCTTCGGTAATGCCCAGCAGCTTGAGTTTGCGGTGCAGCGCGGAACGCTCCATGCCGATGAAGGTCGCGGTGCGCGAGATATTGCCGGAAAATCGGCGAATCTGGATACGCAGATATTCGCGCTCGAAACTTTCGCGCGCTTCCCGCAGGGGCGCGCCCATGATGGCGGACTGGCCCATCCCCTCCCCACCGCCGCCACTAGTGAGTTCGGCGGGCAGCATGTCCAGTTCGATCCGACCGATCCGGTCGCCCGGCGCCAGGATCATCGTGCGTTCGATCACGTTGCGGAGCTGACGCACGTTGCCCGGCCACTCATTGGCCTGCAATGCGGCCATGGCGTCGCTCGCGATTTCGGGCGGCGGCACGCGCCGTTCGGCAGCGAAGCGGGCGAGATAATGTTCGACCAGCGGCGGAATATCGTCGCGCCGTTCCGACAGCGGCGGAATGGCCAGCGGCACGACGTTGAGGCGATAGAAGAGATCTTCGCGGAAACGGCGCTCCTCAATCTCGCTCGCCAGATTGAGCGCGGTCGAGGAGATGACACGGACGTCCACCTTCACCTGCCGCTGGCCGCCGACGCGGGTGAAACTCTGGTCGGTGAGGACGCGAAGGATCTTGCCCTGCGTCGTGATCGGCATGTCGGCGATTTCATCGAGATAGAGCGTGCCGCCATGCGACTGCTCCAGAAAGCCGGGGCGCACGAGGCCACTGGGGTCTTCGACGCCGAACAGTTCCTCTTCGACCCGATCCGGGTCCATGCGCGCGGCGGCGACGATGATGAAGGGCGAATCGGCGCGGCCGCTCCAGCTATGGAGCATGCGCGCGGCGACTTCCTTGCCAACGCCGGCGGGACCAGAGATGAGGACCCGGCTGCCGGTGCCGGCGACCTTCTTGATCGTGGCGCGTACGCCGTTGATCGACGCCGATGTGCCGGTCAGTTCGTCATCCTGGCCGAAGCGGGCCCGCAGCACCTGATTTTCGCGCCGCAGCCGCTCCGTCTCCGTCGCGCGGGCGACGAGGTGGAGCAGGCGATCAGCCTCGAACGGCTTTTCGATGAAGTCGGCCGCGCCCTTGCGGATTGCTGCCACGGCGGTGTCGATATTGCCATGGCCTGAAATCATCAGGACAGGGACGGTGGGATCGCGGCGCTTGATCTCGTCGAGCAATTCCAGGCCGTCCATGCGGGAGCCCTGCAACCATACGTCGAGCAGGACCAGCGACGGGCGCCGGTTGTCCAGCGCCTCGATCGCGCTGTCGCTGTTGGCCGCGGTTCGCGTCGTGAACCCTTCATCTTCCAGCACGCCCGCGACCAGATCGCGAATGTCCTCTTCATCGTCGACAATCAGAATATCAAGCGCCATTGGCCGTCACTTTTCCTTTTGGCAGGGCTATAATTTGCCCTTCTTCCATTTTTTCGAGCGCCCCTGCGGCGAAGCGCAATGTCACGCATGCGCCTCCCCCCTGTGCATCGTCGAAGCGGATCTCGCCCAGATGCTCTTCGACAATCTTCTTGACGATGGCGAGGCCAAGGCCGGTGCCCTTGGTCCGCGTCGTCATATAAGGTTCCAATATCCGGTCGCGTTCGGGCGGCAGCCCGATGCCGTCGTCCCGGACCGTGATAATGATATCGTCGCCTGACTGACCAAGCGCCATGCGCACATGCCCATGCGGACCGCCATCTTCGGAAACTGGTTTTTGTTCAATGGATTCGACGGCATTCTTGACGATATTCGTCAAGGCCTGACCCAGCTGTCGGCGGTCGCAGACCAGATCCAGATCGGGCAAGTCCGCCTCATATTCGAAGCGGATATCGGGATGCGCGACCTCATGCAGGAACAGGGCATGGCGCGCGATGTCGCCGACCGCTTCGCGCCGGAACACCGGCTTGGGCATGCGGGCGAAGGAGGAGAATTCGTCCACGATGCGGCGCAGATCGCCCACCTGCCGCACGATCGTGCCGGTCAGGCGGGTGAAGGTCGCCTTGTCGCTCGTCACCTCTTCGGCATAGCGACGTTGCAAACGCTCGGCGGCCAGTTGGATCGGGGTTAGCGGGTTCTTGATCTCGTGCGCGATGCGGCGGGCGACGTCGGACCAGGCGGCGCGGCGCTGATCCGACAGTTGCTGCGTGATATCGTCGAAGGTCAGGATATGGCGCGAGGCGTCCTGCGAGCGCTTGACCGCCAACGTGCGCAGGTCGCCATGGGCCCGCACCTGAACGATGCCGGCGCTTTCCTCCGACGCGATGAATTCGGCCAGTTCGGCCGACACCTTGAGCAATGGGCGGCCGACCGGATCGTCGCCATCCTCCACCAGGATCGCGGCGGCCGAGCTGTTGAGCAGCTGCACCACGCCATCGAAATCGACGGACAATACGCCGGCGCTGACGCCAGACAGGATCGCCTCGATAAAGGCGCGGCGTTCGTCCAGTTGGCTGTTGGCGGCGACCAAAGCGCCGGTCTGCGCCTCCAGCCTTTGCGTCATGCGGTTGAAGGCGGCAGCCAGCGTGCCGATCTCGTCACGCGATTTGGGACCGGTGACGCGCGCCGACAGGTCACCCGCCGTAATCCGCCGCGCGGCCGTCACCAGCTCGTTGACCGGCCGCACCATCCAGTCCGCCACTGCAAGCGCGATATAGACGGCGATGCCGACCAGCAGCAGCGACCCCACGAACAGAGCGATGTTGAACCGCAGCTGGAGCGCGCGCGATTGCGCGGCGAACAGGTCGTAATCCGACAACACCTTCTGCGCGCGCGCGACGTTGGAGAAGGACGAGCTGTCCGCGTTGCGCGAGGCGTAGAGATAGACCTTCGAACCGGGATAGAGCAGGGTCACTGCGTCGATCTGATTATTGCGGGTCTGGACGACGATCGTCTCCCCCTGCCCCAGTCGCTTGACCACTTCGGGCGTCAGCTTGTCGGCGGCGGGGCGGTTTTCCGGATCGACCGTGGCCGCCGTTCGCGCGATACCGTCCTTGCCCAGCTCGATGATCGCCGCGCGGCTCAGCTTGCGGCCGACCACCTGATAGAGGAGATATTCGGCAAAGCGCGGGCTGTTCACCTGCGAATCCGTCAATTCCTTGCGCAGGTCGCTCGACATGGTGACCGTCTCGTCGCCCACTTCGCGCAAATTCTGTTCATAATAGCCGCGCGCCAGATCGCTGGCATTTTGCAGCATGCTGCGCGCACTGTCCGAAAACCAGAATTGCACGCCATATTGGAACAGCAAAGACGCGAAGATCACGACCAGCAGCATCGGCACGCTGGCGACGATCGAGAAGATGGCGACCAAGCGGACGTGCAACTGACCGTCGCTGCCGATGGCGGATTGCGCCGCGCGCCGCTTGGCCACGCGCCGCCCCAGCAGCATCAGCAGAGCGATCGCCGGGACCAGATTGGCCACCAGCAGCAAGGCGACGATGGGCGGGGTCAGCAGCGTATAAGATTGGCCGCTGCCCGACAGGATATAATAGGTCAGGCCCGCCATGCCCAGGAACAGGGCCAGGGTGAAGCCCTCCACCAAAGCGGCCAGACGCCCGTGGCGCAGGAAGGCCGGCAATTGCCTCCGCCATGCCGATGCCCGCTTGGGCAATGTCGTCGCGCCACTCATCGTGGCTTTGTTACAACAAGGACCGTGCCCGTTCAAACACAGTATTTGATTAAAACCCTGTCGCTGGTCGAGGAAGACCGTCGGTTCGTCCCGGCAAAGGATTGAGAGCGGGCTTCAATCCGATCAATCGTTGAGGCGCAGCTGCATGGGATCCAGCCCATAGTCGGTCAGCTTCTTGCGCAAGGTGTTGCGATTGATGCCCAGCAGGCCCGCCGCGCGGATCTGGTTGCCATCGACGCTCGCCAGCGCTTCCTGAAGCAGGATCGGTTCGACCACCGCCAGCAGATCGTCGTGCAGGGCACGGTTGGGCTGGGCAAGGCCAATGCCCAATTGGCGCCTCGCCCATTCGCGCACGGCATGGGCCAGTTGATCGGCGGGCGCGGCATAGTCCGCCGGCACCGCGTCGAGCGGCAGCATATGCCGCAAAATCTCGGCCGTGATGACGTTTTCGCGGCTCAGCACCGACAGCCGCTGCATCAGATTTTGGAGTTCGCGCACATTGCCGGGCCAGTGATAGGCCATCAGCAATTGGGCGGCATCGTCGGCCAGCGTCTTGCGCGGCAAGCCTTCAAGCGCGGCCCGTTCCATGAAATGACGGGCGAGCAGGATGACGTCCTCGCGCCGTTCGCGCAGCGCCGGCAGCGCGATGGGCACGACATTCAGCCGATAATAGAGATCCTGCCGGAAGCGCCCATCCTCGATCAACAGGGGCAGATCCTTGTTGGTCGCGGCGATGATGCGCACATTGACCCGCACCGGCTTCGACCCGCCGACGGTCGTGACCTCGCCCGATTGCAGCACGCGCAACAGACGCGTCTGCGCTTCCATCGGCATGTCGCCGATTTCGTCGAGGAACAGCGTTCCGCCCTGTGCCTGCTCGAATTTGCCGGCGGTGCGGGCATGGGCGCCGGTGAAGGCGCCCTTTTCATAGCCGAACAATTCCGCTTCGATCAGTTCGCGCGGGATCGCGGCCATGTTGATCGCGATGAAGGGCTTGGTGCGGCGCTGGCCCAGGCTGTGGATCGCTTCGGCCACCAGTTCCTTGCCCGTCCCCGATTCGCCCAGGACCAGAATGGACAGGTCGTTGGAAAGGACGCGCGCGATGGTGCGATAGACTTCCTGCATCGCCGGCGATCGACCGACGAGCGGCAAGCCGTCATGCGGCAGGCCCGGCTCACCTTCCGGTTCCTCCGAACCTTGCCGCGTACCGAGCGCGTCGGACACGGCGCGCGTCAGTTCGTTGAGGTCGAAGGGCTTGGGCAGATATTCGAATGCGCCCTTCTCGGTCGCGCGGATCGCTGTGTTGAGCGTGTTCTGCGCCGACAGGATGATGACGTTGAGGTCGGGGCGGTCCGCAATGATATCTGCCACGCCGTCGAGCCCATCGCCATCGGGCAGCATCACGTCGGTGATCAGGATGTCGGGCACAAAACTGTCCATCAGCGCGCTGCGTTCGCGGATCGAGGCCGCGGTCTTCACCTTATGCCCTTGCCGCCGCAGCGCTTCGCCCACCACCACGCAAATGGCGGGATCGTCGTCGACGACCAATATGGTGCCGGTCGCCGCCATCAGCCCATGCTCATCGGCAGGAGGATGCGGAAGGTGGATTCACCCGCTTCGGTATCGCGCGAATATTGGACGAAGCCGCTCATATCGCGGACCAGCTTGTCCACCAGAGCAAGGCCCAGCCCCTGCCCGTCCCGCTTGCCGGTGATGAAGGGATTGAAGAGATGGTCGAGAATATGTTCGGGCACGCCAGGTCCATTGTCGATGACGAGAATTTCGATCGGCAGCACGGCGCTGCCCTTGCCACCACCGACCACGACGGACACGCCGTGGCGAAAGGCCGTTTCGACCCTGATGCGGGGGTTATCCGTATATTCAAGCGCTTCCGCTGCGTTCTTCAGCAGGTTTATCATCACCTGCACCAATGCATCATCGTTGATGTTGGCAAATGGCAAGGATGGATCATAATGTTTTATGATCTTTATGTTTTTTGCAAACCCCGCCGCAGCGATCCCGGCTGCGCGGTCGATCAGCGGATAGATGTTGCCCCCATGACATTCCAGCGTTCGGTCGGTCGTGAAATCCTGCATTCGGTCGATCAAGGCAGCGATCCGGTCCACCTCGTTACAGATCAGCTGCGTCAGAGCGGCGTCGCGCCCGCCATGGCTGGATTCCAGAAGTTGCGCGGCGCCACGTATGCCCGACAGCGGGTTCTTGATCTCATGCGCCAGGATCGCTGCCGCGCCCATGGCGGAGCGCGCGCCGCCCGCCGATCCGCGATGGCCGATCTTGCGGGCCTGGCTCTGGGCATGGAGCGACACGACCCGCCAGCCATCATGATCGACGATCGGGGAGATCATGAGGTCCACCTCCATTTCGGCGGTGCGGCCGGCATGGACCTTTATGTCATAGGCGGCGATCGGCTTGTTGCTGTGCCAGATATCGAAGCGGGCGCCAGCCTCCGCGATGCGGATGGTGCGCGCCACGTCGCTGCCGATGATGGCCGATCGCGCCATGTTCAGCAGGGTTTCGGCGCGCACATTGGCTTCGGATATGCCGTTGTCCGGTCGGACGAGCAGGGTCGCGACCGGCAAAGCCGTCATCTGTTCGGTCAGCGAAGGTCCGTCCTGCGCCATGCGGAGTGGCGGGACGGACGTCAGCAGGTTGGTCATGCAGCCTTGCGCAAAGCAGCGGCACGCAGCGCTTGCGCATCGAGGCCGCTGGCAATCAGCGGTTCGTAGAAACGGGCCAGCATGTCGAGCACCACATCGGCATCGGGTTGCTGGTTCACGGCGTTGCGGAACTCGGCCGAACCGGTCAGCCCCTTGGTGTACCAGCCGATATGCTTACGCGCCATATTGACGCCGGTGTAGGTGTCATAATGTTCGAGCATTGCATGATAATGCCCTATGATAGCGTGATATTGCTCTTCGAGCGATGGATCGGGAAGGCGGGTGCCGTCGGTCAGCCAGGCCATGACCTGACCGATCAGCCAAGGCCGGCCATAGGCGCCGCGACCGATCATCACGCCATCCGCGCCGCTCTGTTCAAGTGCGGTGTCGGCATCCTCGATCGAACAGATGTCGCCGTTGACGATGACGGGCAGTTTCACCGCATCCTTGACCGAGCGAACAAAGGCCCAGTCGGCCGAACCCTTGTACATCTGGTTGCGGGTGCGGCCATGGACGGTGATGAGCTTGGCGCCGAGATCCTCGGCGATATGGGCGAGTTCCGGGGCATTGAGGCTGCTATGGTCCCAGCCCATGCGCATCTTCACGGTAACGGGCACATCGACCGCCTCCACCGTCGCCTTGATCAGCGAGGCGGCGAGCGGCAAGTCGCGCATCAGCGCGCTGCCCGCGTCGCCATTCACGACCTTCTTCACCGGGCAACCCATATTGATATCGATGATCGCCGCGCCGCGATCCGCGTTCAGCTTCGCAGCCTCGGCCATTTCTGTGGGCGAGCAGCCGGCCAGCTGCATCGACACCGGCTCTTCCAAGGGGTGCCAGGCGGCCTTTTGCAACGACTGGCGAGTCTCACGGATCATCGCGGCGGACGCGATCATTTCCGTCACGTTGAGGCCGCAGCCATAGCGGCGCACCAGTGTGCGGAAGGGCATGTCGGTGACGCCGGTCATCGGCGCCAGCACGACGGGCATGTCGATGGACACAGGACCGATGGAAATAGGAGCGAGTTTGCGCATGATCTGTTTCGAAATACTGCCTAAAAAACAGGCAGCCCTTAGCGGAAAATGGGTCGGGCGGCAAGCGACTCCCCCTTTCGGCCGGTTCCCCTTTCGATGCGTCCCGCGACCCGCTATGCGCCGTGGCATGACATCACAACGCAAGATCGTCGCGCTGATCGTCGCAGCCGGCCAGGGCAGCCGGGCGGGCGGCGACATTCCCAAACAGTTTCGCATGGTGGCCGGCAAGGCCGTGCTGGCGCATGCCTATGACGCGCTGGCGGTGCATGGCGGCGTCGACGCGATCCATATCATGCTCGGCGATGGGCAGGAAGATCAGGCGCGCGCGCTGCTGGGCGATCGCGTTGCGACATTCGTCACCGGGGCGGACAGCCGCCGCGGGTCGGTGCGCGCAGGGCTGGAAGCGATCGCGGCGGCGGGTGGCGCGGATATCGTCCTGATCCATGATGCCGCCCGGCCCTTCCTGCCTGGCGCTGTCGTGGGCCGACTGCTTGCCGCGCTGGACGATGCGACGGGCGCCATCCCCGCTTTGCCGGTTGCAGATACGCTGGTGCGTGGCGACGGCGCGATCATGGGCGATACTGTGGACCGCGCCGCTCTGCACCGCGTGCAGACGCCGCAGGCTTTCCGTTTCGACGCCATCTTGGCGGCGCATCGCGCATGGGATGACGCGCGCGAGGCGACCGACGACGCGCAGATATTGAGGGCCTGGGGCCATGACGTCATTTTGGTGCAAGGCGACGAAAGGCTTGAAAAATTGACCTACCCGCAGGACTTCGCCCGCGCCGAGGCGGCCCATGCCACGCCGCGCCATACCCGCGTCGGCATGGGCTATGACGTCCACCGACTCGCCCCCAACGAAGAATTATGGCTAGGCGGCATATTGGTCCCGCATGATCGGGGCCTCGCGGGACATAGCGATGCGGACGTTGCCCTGCATGCCATCGTCGACGCGATGCTAGGTGCGCTGGCGGCGGGCGATATCGGCAGCCATTTCCCGCCGTCAGACCCGCAATGGCGCGGCGCCGCGTCCGACCGTTTCCTGGCCTATGCGCGCGATCGGGTTGCGGCGCGCGACGGCATCATCGACCATATCGACCTGACCATCATCTGCGAAGCGCCCAAGATCGGCCCGCATCGCGACGCCATGCGCGCGCGGATCGCCGAAATATTGGAAGTGCCGATCGACCGGGTCAGCGTGAAGGCGACGACGACCGAGCGGCTGGGCTTTGCCGGCCGGCGCGAAGGCATCGCCGCGCAAGCGGTTGCCACCCTGTCCCTTCCCGCGCTATCCTGATCCCATGCCAGATACGATCCTGCCGGCCCAGTTGGTCGAACTCGCCGAAAAGGTCATCATTGCCAACCGTCGCGCCGGGCGCACGATCGCGGTTGCGGAAAGCTGCACCGGGGGCCTGGTGTCCGCCGCGCTCACCGAAATCGCGGGATCATCCGACGTGTTCGACGCCGGTTTCATCACCTATTCCAATGACATGAAGGCGGAACTTCTGAAAGTTTCGCATGATGTGCTGGACACGTTCGGCGCCGTATCGATCGCCACCGCATGGGCCATGGCGCAGGGCGCGCTCAAGAAAAGCCACGCTCATGTCGCGGTCGCCATCACCGGCATCGCCGGGCCGGGCGGCGGCAGCGAACAAAAGCCGGTCGGCACCGTCGTCTTCGCCCGCGCAGAACGCGGTGCCAGCCCCGACAAAGTCGTGGCCGACATGCATCATTTCGAAAATAACGGCCGAGGCGGCGTCCGCCTTCAGGCAGCGTTGTGTGCGCTGGAACTGCTGTTGCCCGACTCGCCTGCATAAAGCTGCGCGGCGCGGGTTTCGAACGCGCCGATCATCTTGCGCAGCGCCTTGTCGAAAAACTGGCCGGCCAGCATTTCGAACAATCGGTTCTTGAATTCGAACTCGACCTCGAAATCGACCAGCACCCCGCCCTGCCCGTCGTCGCGGAACGCCCACTCATTGTGCAGATGTTTGAGCGGACCGTCGAGATAATCGACCCGGACATGATCCGGACGATGCTTGTGGACGCGAGAGGTGAAGCTTTCCTTCACCCCTTTGAAGCCCACGATCATATCCGCGACCATTTCCGTCTCGCTGTCGGATCGGACGCGGATCGCGCTGATCCAGGGCAGGAATTCCGGATAGGCCTCTACATTCGACACCAGGTCGAACATCTGCGTCGGCGTGTAGGGAAGGTGGCGCGTTTCCTGATGCTTGGGCATGGAATGATCAGGCCTTGGCCAGCGCTGCCTTGGCGAGCTTCGCTTCGCGCGCAGCCTTCATTTCGGCGAAATCCTTGCCGGCATGATAGCTGGAACGCGTGAGCGGACTGGACGCCACCTGAAGGAAGCCCTTTGCCCGCGCGATCGCCGCATAGGCATTGAACGCTGCGGGGGTGACGAATTCCATCACCTTGGCATGTTTGGGCGTGGGCTGAAGATATTGCCCCATGGTCAGGAAGTCGATGTCCGCCGAGCGCATATCGTCCATCACCTGATGCACTTCCAGACGCTCTTCGCCCAGACCCAGCATGATGCCCGACTTGGTGAAGATGGACGGATCAAGCCGCTTGACCGACTCCAGCAGGCGCAGCGACGCATAATAGCGCGCGCCAGGGCGGATGGTCGGGTAGAGGCGCGGCACCGTCTCCAGATTATGGTTGTAAACGTCCGGGCGGGCGGTGACGATCATTTCGACCGCGCGCTCATGCTTGTTGCGGAAGTCGGGCGTCAGGATCTCGATCGTCGTGTTCGGCGTCGTGCGGCGCAACGCCTCGATCACCTTCACGAATTGCGAGGCACCGCCGTCGGGCAGGTCGTCGCGGTCGACCGAGGTGATGACGATATGTTCCAGGCCCATTTCGGCGCAGGCATCGGCCAGATTCTGCGGCTCATTGGGATCGACCTTGCGCGGCATGCCAGTCTTCACGTTGCAGAAGGCGCAGGCGCGCGTGCAGACATCGCCCAGGATCATCACCGTGGCGTGCTTCTTCGTCCAGCATTCGCCGATATTGGGACAGGCCGCTTCCTCGCACACCGTCGCGAGCTTCTTGTCGCGCATCAACTGGCGGGTTTCGTTATAGCCTTTGCTGGTCGGCGCCTTGACGCGGATCCAGTCGGGCTTGCGAACGCGCTCAGGATTATTAGCAGACTGAGCGGACACGGGGATCGGGCTGATGTCGTTCATGCGCCCCAGATAGCGATGCCGGGCCGCTCTTGCCAGTCCTGTCTTTGTGCGGCACATCTGCGCCCATGACCGACTTTGCTGACATGATCACCGGCTATCGCCGCTTCCGCACCACCGGCTGGAGCCAGCAGCGCGAACGATGGGACGAACTGAGCGAAGGACAGAGCCCCAAGGTGATGGTGATCGCCTGTTCGGACAGCCGAGTCGATCCGGCGCAGATTTTCGATACCAGCCCCGGCGAGATTTTCGTCGTGCGCAACGTGGCCGCACTGGTGCCGCCGTTCGAAACCAATCCCGGCTGGCATGGCGTGTCGGCGGCGCTGGAATTTGCCGTGCAGGTGCTGAAAGTCGGCGAAATCGTCGTCATGGGCCATGGCAAATGCGGTGGTTGCAAGGCGGCGCTCAGCCAGGATCTGAAGGATGCGCCTCCGGGCGAAGGCGGTTTCATCCATAACTGGATCGAATTGCTGGACGACGCCCGCGACGTGGTGGTGGAGCAATATGGCGAGCAGCGCGACCGCGACGTGGAACGCGCCATGGAGCAGGAAGGCGTGAAGGTCAGCCTGAAGAACCTCCGCAGCTTCCCCTGTGTCCGCGCCAAGGAAAAGAGCGGCGAATTGAAGCTGGTCGGCAGCTTCTTCGCCATATCCGACGGCCAACTACATATATTGAACGAAGAGAGCGGCGCCTTCGCGCCCGCCTGAAAGGATAGCATAGCATGGCCACAGGGCAGGAAGGCCGCGGCAATATCGCCCTGCTGATCGACGCGGATAATGCGTCGGCGGCACATTTCGATTCGGTCATGACCGTGCTGGCGGAACTGGGCACGGTGAATATCCGCCGCGCCTATGGCAATTGGAGCAAGGCGACGCTCAAGACCTGGGCGGCTCTGTCGGTCGCCCACGCGATCGAACCGCAGCAGCAGTTCGACCTGACCAAGGGCAAGAACGCCACCGACATGAAGATGACGATCGACGCCATGGACCTGATGGCGTCGGGACGGGTCGATGGTTTCGGCCTGATGTCCAGCGATAGCGACTTTACGCCGCTGGCGACTCGCATCCGCCAGCAGGGCATCCCCGTCTATGGCTTCGGATCAGCCAACACGCCCGAAGGTTTCCGCCGGGCCTGCACCCGCTTCCTCAATGTCGCAGCGCTCAAGCCTGCCGAAATACCGGTGGCCGCCAAGGCGCCGGTCAGGAAAGCGACACCCGCCAGCGTCGCACCGGCCAAGGCAGCG
This sequence comes from Sphingobium limneticum, assembly GCF_008710165.1. Lineage (NCBI taxonomy): Bacteria > Pseudomonadati > Pseudomonadota > Alphaproteobacteria > Sphingomonadales > Sphingobiaceae > Sphingobium > Sphingobium limneticum. Next base: position 186,881 of record NZ_VYQA01000009.1, read on the forward strand.
CCGGCAAAGGCTGCTGCCGCGCCGGTCACGCCCCCACCCGCTCCTGCGCCGGCCCCTGCCAAGGCGGTCGATGCCGAGGTCGTCCGCTTGCTGATCGACGCCTATGATGAAGCGAAGCGGGACGAGCGCGGCTTCGTGGCATTGGGTCCGGTGGGGCAGCGCGTGGGCAACCGCTCCAGCTTCGACGTGCGCAACTATGGTTTCAAGCGGCTGTCCGACCTGGTCGGCGCGATCCCCAATTTCATCACCGAAGTGCGCGAGGGCGGCCAGACCTGGATCAAGCGGGTCAAGTGACGCCATGATCGCCCGGCACCTAATGATCCATGGCCGGGTGCAGGGCGTCTGGTATCGGGCCTGGACCGTGGAAACGGCTCGCGGCCTGGGGCTGACCGGATGGGTCCGCAACCGGACGGACGGCAGCGTCGAAGCCGTGATCGAAGGTGAAGACGCTGCGGTCGCGCAGTTTATGGCGCTGGCCCAAGGCGGCCCGCCGGCGGCAAAAGTGGCGCGGATCGATGCGACCGATGTGTCAGTGGCGCCCTTCATGACATTTGAAAAGCGCGAGACAGCCGGGACGCGATAGCCTTTCTCCAGCCCCTTCCACCCATGCTTTACGCCGCCCTGCGGATCGTGCAGCCTCCTGCGTCTTGCATGGGTGAAGGGGACAGGCCTTGCGGGCAGGGATAGCGGCGATCGTCGGTATAACATGGGTGTTGGCAACCGGCGGAGTGGCCGGTCAGCCGTCATGGCGCTGGCCGCATCTGCCCGCCGGCATCGCCGCACCGACTGTCCCGATCGATAACGGCATGAACGCGGCCAAGGTCGCGCTGGGCCGTCGCCTTTTCTACGATCGGGCTTTGTCGCGGGACGGCAGCATGGCCTGTGCCGATTGCCACCAGCAATCGCACGGCTTCAGCGATGGCCAGCCGACCCATGTCGGCGTAACCGGCGACATGGGCGTGCGCAACGTACCCGGCTTGACGAACCTCGCCTGGCGCAGCGGCTTCACCTGGACAGAAGCAGGCATCACGTCGCTGGAGGCGCAGGCGATGGTGCCCATGACCGGCACCAAGCCGGTCGAAATGGGCATGGCGGGATATGAAGCGCAACTGACCCAGCGATTGAATGCCGATCCCTGTTATCGCCTGCTATTCCTGCGGGCCTTTCCCAAGGCCCCCGACGGCGCGAATTATGTCAGGGTCACGCAAGCGCTGGGCGCTTTTCAGCGCACGATGATTTCGTTCGGCAGTCCGCATGACCGGGGCATGCTGACGCCTCTTGCGCAGAAGGGCGCAGCGCAGTTTGCAGCGGCAGGATGCGCAACCTGCCATAGCGGCCCGGACTTGACCGACGGGCAGGTTCATTATGTCGGCACGGCCGCCTTGGGTGAAGCGGACGGCAGCCTGTACGGCGGCAAGCCGCTGCCGCCCGGCTTCGAGCCGCCGCCGGAACAGTTTCGTACGCCATCGCTCCGCAATGTCGCGATGACAGGCCCCTGGCTGCATGATGGCCAAAGCCCGAGCATGGACGCTGCGATCCGCCGTCATGCCGCCGCCCAACTGGCTGGCGTCGACATGAGCGCCCTACTGGCCTTCCTCGATTCGCTGACCGATCCTGACTTTCTGACCAACAAGGATCTTGGTCCGCCACCGGCCGGCTGCCCGGTGAACGTCGGATAAAAAAAAGGGCCGATCCGTGCGGACCAGCCCTGAAAGTTTTTAGGAGAGGATGCCTGAAAGGCCCGCTCTCTATGAAATGTTAGCGCCACCATCGCAATTGCGAAAAATTCAGGCGCGATTGCAAAAAATGCAATCGCGCCTGCGGTGACGGATCAGCGGGTGAGCTTCTTGTAGGCCAGCGCGGTCGGGCGATCTGCCGCATCGCCCAGGCGACGGCGCTTATCTTCCTCATAAGCCTCGAAATTGCCTTCGAACCATTCGACATGGCTGTTGCCTTCGAATGCCAGTATGTGGGTGGCAAGGCGATCGAGGAAGAAGCGGTCATGGCTGATGACCACGGCGCAACCCGCGAAGTTTTCGATGGCTTCTTCCAGCGCCCCCAGCGTTTCGACGTCGAGATCGTTGGTCGGTTCGTCGAGCAGCAACACGTTGCCACCCTTTTTCAGCATCTTGGCGATGTGGACGCGGTTGCGCTCACCACCCGACAGCTTGCCGACATTCTTCTGCTGGTCCTGCCCCTTGAAGTTGAAGGCGCCGACATAGGCACGGGTCGACATGTCGTGGCCGTTGACCTTCACATAATCCAGGCCGTCCGACACTTCTTCCCAGACATTCTTGGTGTCGTCCAGATGGTCGCGGCTCTGATCGACGAAGCCCAGACGCACGGTGGTGCCCATGTCGATTTCGCCCGAATCGGGCGTTTCCTGACCGGTGATCAGCTTGAACAGGGTCGATTTACCCGCACCGTTCGGCCCGATGACACCCACGATGCCACCCGGCGGCAACAGGAAGGACAGATCCTCGAACAGCAGCTTGTCGCCGAACGCCTTGGTGATGTTCTTGAATTCGATCACCTTGCCGCCCAGGCGCTCCGGCACCTGGATGACGATCTGCGCCTTGCCGGGCGAACGGTTGTTCTGCCCTGCGACCAGTTCCTCGAACTTCTTGATACGCGCCTTGGACTTGGTCTGGCGGCCCTTGGTACCGGCCCGGATCCATTCCAGCTCGTCGTTGATCGCCTTCTGGCGGCCGGTCGCTTCGCGATCTTCCTGTTCCAGACGCTTGGCCTTCTTCTCCAGATAGGTGGAGTAGTTGCCCTCATACGGGAAATATTTTCCGCGATCGAGTTCCAGGATCCAGCCGACCACATTGTCGAGGAAATAGCGGTCATGGGTGATCATCAGGACCGACCCGGCATATTCCTTCAGGTGATTTTCCAGCCAGGTGACGCTTTCGGCATCCAGATGGTTGGTCGGTTCGTCGAGCAGCAGGATGTCGGGCTTCTGGATCAGCAGACGCGTGAGCGCGATACGGCGCTTTTCACCGCCCGACAGGCTTTCCACCGACCAGTCGGACGGCGGGCAGCGCAGCGCTTCCATCGCGATTTCGAGCTGGTTGTCGAGCGTCCAGCCATCGACCGCATCGATCTGTTCCTGGAGCGTGCCCATTTCCTCCATCAGCGCGTCGAAATCGACGTCTTCCGGCGGATCGGCCATGATCATGCTGATCTCGTTGAAACGGTCCATCTTGTCCGCGATCTCGCGGGCGCCGTCCTTCACATTTTCCAGCACCGACTTGTTGGGATCGAGCTGCGGCTCCTGCGGCAGATAGCCGACCGTGATATTCTCGCCCGGCCAGGCTTCACCGCTGAAATCGGTGTCGATGCCGGCCATGATCTTGATCAGGGTCGACTTACCAGCGCCGTTCGGGCCGACGATACCGATCTTGGAACCACGGTAGAATTGCAGGTTGATATTGCTCAACACCGGCTTGGCCGCGCCGGGGAAGGTCTTCGTCATGCTCTTCATGACATAGGCATATTGCGAGGATGCGGACATAGGTGCGCGCTGCTCCGAAATCAGGACGGGAAAGTCGGTTTGAAAATCTGCGCCGAGTTAGCGGACGCGGAACATATTGGCAAATGAGGGATGCCCCGTTACGCCTTCACCCATGCAGAAAATCCGATCGGGCCCGCTCGCCGCCCTCCTCCTTGGCAGCATCTTCACCCCGGTTCTGGCCCATGCGGCCGATGGCAGCGCGATTCGCGAAGCGGCGCTCAAGGACGATGTCGCCTGGGACATTACCGAAGGGCTGACCACGGAAGTCGGCCCCCGCCCCGCCGGCACCGCGCAAGAAGCGCTCGCCCGCGACTGGTCGGTGGCCAAGCTGAAGGCGCTGGGCTTTTCCAATGTCCGCGCCGAACCCTATAAGATGCCGGTGTGGCAGCGCGTGCGCGACGAAGCGCATATCGTCAGCCCCTTCCCGCAAAATCTGGTCGTGGCAGCGCTGGGCAATAGCGGTTCCACCCCCGAAGCGGGAATCGAAGGCGAAATCGTCTATTTCCCGACCATCGCCGACCTGCTGGCCGCGCCCGACGGCAGCCTGAAGGGCAAGATCGCCTTTGTCAGTCATGAGATGAAGGCGGCGCAGGACGGTTCGGGCTATGGTTATTATGGTGCGGCCCGCCGCCAGGGACCGAGTGTGGCGGCCAAGAAGGGCGCGATCGCCATTCTCGTCAAGTCGATCGGCACCGACCATCACCGCATCGCCCATACCGGTGTGCAGATGTGGGCCGAGGGTGTGACCCCGATTCCCGCCGTGGCGCTGAGCGTGCCCGATGCCGAGCAACTCGCCCGCGTCGCCGCGCGCGGCAAACCGGTGCGTCTGCATCTGACCGCCGTGTCGAAGCGATTGAAGGACCAGCCTTCGGGCAATGTCATCGCCGAAATCCCCGGCACCGATCCAAAGGCCGGACTGGTCGTCGCCGCCTGCCACCTCGACAGTTGGGATCAGGGCACCGGCGCGATCGACGACGCATCGGGCTGCGGCATCATCGCCGCTGCCGCGTTGCAGGTGGCGAAGGCCGGCCAGCCGCGCCGCACCATCCGCGTGCTGTTTGCCGGTGCCGAAGAAGTGGGCGGCGATGGTGGCCGCGCCTATTTCGCCGCGCATGGCAACGAGCCGCATGCGCTGGTGGCGGAATCGGATTTCGGCGCGGACAAGGTGTGGCGGGTCGACTTCACCCTGCCGACCGGCCATGACGCCCTCACCGCGCGCATTGCGCAGGGCTTGGCCCCGCTTGGCATCGTACCCAGCAAGGACAAGGCCCATGGCGGATCGGACATCGAACCGCTGGTCAAGGCCGGCGTCCCGGTGATCGACCTGCAACAGGACGGCACCCGCTATTTCGACATTCACCACACGCCGGACGATACGCTGGACAAGGTGGATCCCGCGCAGTTGCGTCAGAATGTCGCGGCATGGGCCGTCACGCTCGATAGCGTCGCCAACGCGCCAGAATCCATGGGCGTTAACTGAACTTTTATAGTAGAGAACGCCCTGCCGCGTGATTCCATCGTCTCACCGGCGCAGAAAAGCATTGATTTGTGCAACGCACACGTTAATGCGGGTCGCTCGCGTAGGGTCACATTTGTAACGTGCCAGACGCGGCATAATGCTATGGGAGCCGTACACAATGAAGAAGATCGCTGTTGTTTTCGCTTCGGCCAGCCTGATGGCCCTCGCTGCTTGCGGTGAGAAGCCGGCCAACGAAACCGCGAACGCTTCGAACGCCGTTGTTGAAAACGTTGTCGAAAACGCCGCTAACGCTGCCGACAACGCTGCGAACGCCGCCAATGTTGCTGCGAACGCCGCCAACGTTGCTGAGAACGCCGCGAACGCTGCGCACTAATCTTCGCGTTAGCGAGATTTCCGAAGGGCGGGCCTTTATGGCCCGCCCTTTTTGTTTGTGCGCGCACCATGGATCGCCGACCAGCCGCCGCATCGGCATCGCCCGGCAGTTAGCGGGCGTGGAATAACAGCCAGGTGGCGCGGGCCACTAAGACGGTATCAAGAGAATGGATCGGGATGACATGCCCTTCCACGGCCCGGCTGTAGCACGCGCCGCACAGGCGGGCGCTTGAGGACAAGCCAGATCGGTGGACAGGGATGAGTGGTCGGGGAGACAGGATTCGAACCTGCGACATCCTGCTCCCAAAGCAGGCGCGCTACCAGACTGCGCTACTCCCCGACGAGGGGCGGCCTTGCCGGGAAAATTGCGCTTCGTCAATCGCGATTGGGCAATCAGTGAAAGAAAAGCCACAAAAGCAGAATGATTGGAATGGGCACGCCCAGCAACCACAATAATATGCCCTTGCCCATGTCAGTCTCTCCTTACTGTATAAGGATCAAACCCTTGAATGGGCAGGGATGTTCCGCCGCGTCGACAGCGGCCATGAAGGTGCCTGCGTCCCTGACCCGGTGAGTGCGCATGGCGCCCGTCACCGCCAACGGTCGGCTTGGCCGGGTTGCGGGCCTATCCGTTCAGGATGCAAATCGGGGCGGGAAGCTGCCCATGGCCCCTCGCCCCAAAATGCACCGTTCGATGCGGACATCCTCACCGCGTCGCGACGACATGGCGAACCGCAACGGCTAAGCCTCTCATCTGCCTGTCATGCGCGGGATAGGCGCCGGGCATCACTCCGCCGCAATCGCGCCCTCATGTTCCGCCTCGAACAAGGCGCTCAGTACGCGGCGGGCCTGGTTGACCGCACCGTCGCTGGCGATACCAACAAAGGCGCGCTCCGGCTCGTCATCAATCCGCGCCTGCTGCGCCTGCAACGTTTCCTCATCCTCCGTGATCGTGTCGAAAAACTGGTCGAACAACACATCCGGCACACCGCTTTCTTTGGGTGCGGTGGTGCAGATGGTCCACAGATAATGGCTCGTCGTCTCGGTTTCCGGGGTGATGAAATGATTGTTCGCCAGCATGAAGCCATGGTCGCGCTTGCCCTCATAGGCGCCCGTACCCGCATCACAGCCACCGGCGTTGACGCGGCAGGTCATGCCGATACCGGGGTTGAAGCGCACTTCCTGCCAGCGATCCACCCGCCCCTTGAAGCCGCCCGCATCGACATAGGATTTGGGCGGGATGCTGTTGGGCATCTTGCGCAGCAGCGTGACCTTGCGCCCGTCAAACTCGACCTTGGTATCCGCGCCATAATGCTGCTCGGGATTGCCGCCAATCGTGCGCGCATGGATATAGGGGACATGGGTCAAGTCCATGATATTATCGATGATCAGCTGCCAATTGGCCTTCACCGGGAAATTATAGGGCCGCCACGTCCATTTGGGATCGTCATGCTCGGGATTGTCGACGATGATCGACGGATCGGCCAGCGCGGGTTCGCCCATCCAGATCCAGATCAGATGATCCTTCTCGACCACCGGATAATAGCGCACATTGGCGGCCGGCGGGATGCGGGTCTGGTTGGGAATACGGGTGCAGGCGCCGCGCTTGTCGAACTCTACACCATGATAACAGCAGCGAATTATTTCGCCTTCGACATGACCGGCGGACAGCGGCATGGCGCGGTGGCTGCACCGATCCTCCAGCGCGGCGACCTCACCGGTTTCGGTGCGGAACAGGACGACGGGTTTGTTCAGATATTTGCGGCCCAGCGTCTTGCCGGGGGCAATGTCGGCGGCGAAGGCGGCCACATACCAGGCGTTATAAATGAACATCCGACTCTCCTTACCCTGGCCGATAGCGTTGCCGGCCTCATTTGCTGTTGTGCCATAAATATGCCGCGCGCACCGGCGCAGCCAATCGCTATGCGATAATGCCATAAGATTAGCGGGATGAGCGATAAGATTAGCGGACCGATCACCCGCTTTCCCAATGTCAGCGCAGGTAAAGCCCGCCATTCATGTCCAGCGTCGCGCCCACGAAAAAGCCGCCGCGATCCGATGCCAGCAGCGCCGCCGCCGCCGCGATCTCGCTGACTGCCATGAAGCGGCCGGCCGGCACCTCGCCCTCCACCCGCGCGATCTGTTCGGCGGACAGCCGCGCCTTGGCGGTGTCGATCGGGCCGGGCGCGATGGCGTTTACGGTGACGCCGGTGCCGGCCAGATAGCGGGCGAAATATTTGGTCAGCATGATAGCCCCCGCCTTGGACGCGGCATAATGGGGCGAGGCTACCGTTCCGCCATTCTGCCCGGCCAGCGATGTGATGTTGACGATCCGGCCATAGCCATGGTCGCGCATGTGTTCGGAAAAAATCTGGCAGCTCAGGAACACGCTGCGCATGTTGATCTGGACGATCGCGTCGAATTCTTCGGGGGTGATATCCTGCGTCGGGGTGCGTTTGGCGAACCCGGCATTGTTGACGACGATATCGACCTTGCCCCACTCCGCCACGATCCGGTCGCGCGCGGCAAGAAACTGCGCTTTCTCTCGCACGTCGAGCGGCAGGGCGATGGCGCTCGCGCCGCTTGGGTCCAGCGAGTCCGCCACCTGCTGCGCCACGGCCAGATCGACGTCGCTGACCGCCACCTTGCCGCCGCCGGCATGGATTTCTCGCGCGATCGCCTCCCCCACGCCTCGCCCGCCGCCGGTGATGAGGGCCGACCGCCCAGCGAAGGAAAAGCTGCCATTGGCGGGCAAATCGAAATGTTCGGCCATGATCCGTCCTGATACTGAATAGAAAAAGGGGGGAGGCTGCACCCTCCCCCCGTAACGCCTTTGGGCTTACGGCCTGATGGAGAGGGTCAGGCCATAGGTGCGCGGCGTGTTGGTGAAGATCTTCCAATAGGTGGTGCCGTTACCCGGCACCGCCAGGAAGGCGGTGATGTCGTCGGCATTGACGATCTGATAGTTGTTGGTGAGGTTCTTGCCCCAGACGCCCAATGTCCAACGACCATCGGCGGACTCATAATTGAGCCGCGCGTTCAGCGTCCGCCCCTTGGTATCGTTATGCAGATTTTCGTACAGGCGCAGCGTGTTGGCATCGTCCGTCGAAATGCGGCTGGAATAGTTGAAGTCGGCCTGCGGTATCAGCTTGGCGCCATTGCCCATCGCCAGGTCGTAGCTCGCCCCCAGCGTGAAGCTGTCGCGCGGCGCGAACTTGGCCGGATTGCCCGAATAGTCGAGATTGACCAGCGGATCGCGCAGATCGGTATAGGTACCGATCAGATGCGTGTAGTTGCCGGTCAGACGCAGCCCGTCGATCGGCCGGATCACGGATTCGACCTCCCACCCCTTCATTTCCAGCGTGCCGTTATAGGTATGGGCGATCCCGCCCGCGCCCGAGAAGTTCTGGAGATTTTTGGTCTTCTGCTTGAACAGCGCGACGTTGAAATCGAGCATGTTGTTGAACAGCCGCGTCTTGGCGCCGATTTCGTAATTTTGCGCCTTTTCCGGCTCCAGCGGAATGGTGGGATTGCGATAGGCATTGTCTACGAACCCGCCGGACTTGAAGCCCTTCGCCCAGGTCGCATAGAGATTCACATTGTCGATCGGCTCATATTTCAGCGTCACGCGCGGGGTGAAGGCGTTCCAGGTCTTGCCACCCGACGCCAGCACTTCGCCCGGAAAACCGAAGCCGGGGATCGTCCCCGCATCGGTGGTCGAGAAGGCATGATAGTCGATCTTCTTGCGGTCCGATGTGTAGCGACCGCCGGCCACCAGCGAGAGCCGGTCGGTGACCTCGAACGTGCCTTCGCCGAACACCGCAAAACTGCGGACATTGCCGTCCTGAACGCGGGTGATGTTGGTGATGTTGGGGTTCCGGCGGACGGATGCCGGCACGGCCGATCCGGGCAACGGGCTGTAATTGAAGATGTTGGTGGTCGATACGTCGGCCGACAGATAATAGGCGCCCACCACATAGGAGAAGCGACCCGGCGCGGAGGCGAAGCGGACTTCCTGCGTGAAGCTCCTGTTCTTCACCACCTGCCGGCGGTCGAACACTGGCACCTGCGTGGCGACCGGCACGTCGTCGTTGGTCGCGTGGCTGTCATTCAGGCGATAGCCGGTGATCGCGGTCAGCGTGCCGCCCAGCACTTCCAGATCACCGCGCAGATAACCGCCGCGCAACCGCTGGCGATAGGGGGAGCGGGAGAAATCATTGTTCGTCCATTTGCCATCGTCAAAGTCGCCGAAGGTCGCCGGAATGCGCTGCACCCCGCCAATGCCCAGGCCAATCGCACCGCCATTGCCTTCGGTATAGCTATAGTCGCCCGACAGGACGATCTTGAGCGTGTCGGTCGGCTGGTACAGCAGCTTGCCGCGCATGGCGACGCCGTCGGTCTTGCCATAGCTGCCCTTCTGGTTGGGCGTGTCGATCAGGCCGTTGGACGTTTCCGTGCTGAACGATGCGCGGAACGCCAGCTTGTCGTCCACCAGCATGCCGTTCACCATGCCTTCGGTGCGGACATAGGCGCCATTGCCCGCCGTCACCTGGCCGTACCAGTCTTCCTTCATTTCGGGATTGTTGGTGATGACCGCGATCGCGCCACCCACCACGTTGCGGCCGAACAATGTGCCCTGCGGCCCGCGCAGCACTTCCACGCGCTGAATGTCGTAGAAATTGGCGTTCAGGTCATTGTTGAACACATAATAGACGTCGTCCATGAAATAGGCGACCGGCGTGTCCAGTGTCGCCGTGCGGAACGTCGACACATTGCCGCGGATCGCGACGATCGACAGCGACTTGTCGGACGTGTTTACGGTGATGCCCGGCATCTGCTGCGTCAGGGCGGTGGGGCTGAACACCTGCGTCTTGCGCAGATCTTCGCCGCCAAAGGCCGCGATCGAGAAAGGCACTTCCCGCACCGTCGATTCGCGACGCTGCGCCGTTACGATAATGTCCCCGCTGACCGATTGCTGCGGCGCACCTTCCTGCGGCGCGGCGGCATCCGCCTGCGCCATGGCCGGCGCGCTGACGCCGATCATCAAGGCGCCCAGAACGGCGCTGATGGCGGTGGAGGTGTGGATTTTGAACGGCATGAAACGCGTCTCCCCTGGGATGTGAGCGGCTTGCCTGCCGCCTTGGTAGAGGGGTGAAGCAGCAAATTTCTCCGCCGCACAATAGCTTCGTCCCGATTTTTGAATGGTACGACCATATTCCGATTGGGGTCGTCGTTCGCCAACGTCTAGCGAGGATATAGCAGATGCAACGAACGGCGGCGGCATTGGCGGGTTTCCCGCGAAGGACCGACCGTCCAACAGGGTAGTGTAGGAAGAGCCTGAACCATGCAGTCCAGTGATAGCGCAGACCTGACCAAAGTTGGTCCCGGAACCGTGATGGGCAATTTCATGCGGCAATATTGGTTGCCCGCTTGCCTCTCGTCCGAAGTGCAGAGCGATAGCGATCCGGTCCGCCTGATGATCCTGTGCGAAAAGCTGATCGCCTTCCGCGACAGTTCGGGTCGCGTCGGCATCATGGACCATCGCTGCCCGCATCGCTGCGCGTCGCTCTTCATCGGCCGCAACGAGCAGAACGGCATCCGCTGCGTCTATCATGGCTGGAAGTTCGACGTGGATGGCAAATGCGTGGACATGCCGTCCGTCCCCGCCCGCATGGACTTCAAGGAAAAGGTCCATGCCAAGGCGTACAAGACCCATGAGGCCAACGGCCTGATCTGGGTCTATATGGGGCAGGACCAGGCGAACCCGCCGCCGCTGCCGGAAATCGAAGCGACGATGCATCCGGACGCCGAAATCTGGTGCCTGCAACGCGACTGCAACTGGCTTCAGGCGCTGGAAGGCGACATCGACACCAGCCATGTCGGCTTCCTGCATGTCGGCGGGATCGAAGCGGACGATCTGGAACCCGATCATCCGATGCGCCCGACCGTGCTGGACCGCGCGCCGGAATATGAAGTGGCCCAGTCCGACTGGGGCGTCATGTATGGCGGCTATCGCCCCAATGACGATGGCCAGATGAGCTGGCGCGTCGCCCATTATATGTTCCCGATGTGGACGCAGACGCCGAACAACCGTTTCGCCACCCGCGCCATCGCCCGCGCCTGGGTGCCGATGGACGACGAACATTCGATGCTGTTCGACATCACCTGCGGCGTGGATGCCGGCAACCCGGCCTATAATTCGACGCTGAAGGACGGCACGCCGCTGTTCGACCAGATCAGCTATGCCCCCAACACGACCGACTGGTTCGGCCGCTGGCGCTCGACCGACAGCGAAGCGAACGACTGGGCGATCGACCGGGAATCGCAGCGCAACGGCCATCAGTTCACCGGCATCCCCAACATCACGATGCAGGATCAGGCCGTCACCGAAAGCATGGGGCCGGTCACCGACCACAGCTTCGAGAACCTTGCGCCGACCGACCAGATGATCGCCCGCGTCCGCCGCCGCGTGCTGCTGGCCGCCCGCGCCTTCGCCAACAAGGGCGTCGTGCCGCCGGGTATCGAAAATCCCGGCGTCTTCTACCGCGCCCGCGCCGGCTCTTTCCTGCACGATCCCAGCGATAGCCTGCAAAATGCCTATGAAACGGCCTTGGCAAAAGCGGTGCGCTGGCCCGAGAAGGTAGAAGCGGCAGAGTGAGCCGAACCGGCGGCCGGCACGATCCATGTGCCAGGCCGCCCCGAATGAGAGGACATAAGGTGACGAGACGCATTGCGATCCGCACCGGGCGCCTATCCATTGCGCACCGGCCGGATCAAGAGACGCATCGCGCCAAGGAGAGTGTGTGATGCAGGTACGTATTCGGACCATCCGTTGGGAAGCGGACGGGATCAACAGCTATATTTTGGAACCGGTCGGCGGTGGCATGATGCCCCCGTTCGAACCGGGCGCCCATGTCGACCTCCAGCTGGAAAAAGGGCTGGCGCGCAGCTATTCGCTGGTCAACGATCCCGCCATTCGTGGCTATTATGAAATCGCCGTCCATCACGCGATCGACGGTCGCGGCGGATCGCGCCACATCCATGAACAATGGCGCGTCGGCCAGATCGTGGAAATGTCGGAGCCGAAGAACAACTTCCCCATGGTCGAGGACGCCAGCCACACGGTGCTGGTTGCCGGCGGCATCGGCATCACGCCCATGCTGCCCATGATCGCGCGGCTGGAAAAGCTCGGCCGCAGCTGGGAATTGCATTATGTCGCCGCCAGCCCGGATCGCGCCGCCTATGTCGACCGGGTCGAGGACTATGATCGGGTCGAAATCGCCTATGATGGCGTACCGGGCGGCCAGCGGCTGGACCTGAAGGCCATTTGCGGCCGCGCCCCGACCGACGCGCACCTCTATTGCTGCGGCCCGACCGGCATGCTGGACGCCTTCGTCGCGACCAATGCCGACCGGCCCAAGGGCCACGCCCATATCGAATATTTCTCCGCCGAAACCGAACTGGCGACCGACGGCGGCTACACGCTGGAACTCGTCAAAAGCGGCAAGACCATCGCGGTCGAGGAAGGCGAAACGATGCTGGACGCGCTGCTGATGGCGGGCGTCGATATCGGCTTCGCCTGTTCGGAAGGGATTTGCGGCACCTGCCAGGTGAAGGTGCTGGACGGCGTGCCCGACCATCGCGACCATTTCCTGACCGATGAGGAAAAGGCGGCGAACAAGCTGATCATGGTCTGCTGCTCTGGCGCGAAGACCGCCAATCTGGTTCTGGATATATAAGGGTAAGTGCGCGGCCCAAGGGTAAGGGCGGCGATGAATGATAACAGGGCAAAAGCCCATTGAGGAGAAGCCTTTTGGCAGGGATCGCGTTGGAGCCGGAAGGCAAGGGCATGCTGGACGCATTGCCCCTGTCCTCCTTTCAGGTCTGGGCTGTGCTGATGATCGCCGCGACCGTCGTTCTGGACGGTCTGGATAATCAGATGCTGGGCCTTGCCGCCCCGTCCCTGCTGAAGGAATGGAATATCAGCCGCGACGCGCTGGGCTTCGTCTTTGCGCTCGGCTTCGTCGGCATGGCCATCGGCACGCTGACGTCCGGCTTCATCGGTGACCGGTTCGGCCGGCGTGGCGCTTTGCTGATCGGCGTCGCCATCTTCGGCGTGGCCACGCTCGCCACCGGCTTTTCGGTCGAACTGTGGCATGTCGCCCTGCTCAAGACGCTGGCCGGCGTCGGCCTGGGCGGCGTGCCCGGCACGGCGAGCGCGATGATCGCGGAATTCACCCCCGCCCGCTGGCGCAGCGTCGCCGTCACCTTCGGCGTGGTGTGCGTGTCGATCGGCGGCATATTGGGCGGCGTCGCGGCCGCCGCGATCCTGCCGGTGCTGGGCTGGCGCTGGCTCTTCTATCTGGGCGGCCTGCTGACCATGGCCTTTGTCGCCCTGCTCTGGTTCATCCTGCCGGAATCGCCCCGTTATCTGGCCGAACGGCCCGATCGTCGCGCGGAACTGGACGCGATCCTGCGCCGCATCGCCCATCCCGATCCGGCGTCCGTCCAACCGGCGGAGAAGGTGGACGGTAAAGCCCCCTACACCCCGTTCAGCGCCTTGCTGAGAGGCACCATGTTGCGCGACAGCCTGGCCCTCAGCCTTGCCATGTTCTCGGGCATGTTCATGATCTATCTCATGTTTAACTGGGCGCCGACCATGCTCTTCAGCGCCGGCTTCGGGCTTCAGACCGCCAGCCTTGGCCTGACCAGCTTCAACCTGGGCGGCACGATCGGCGCGATGTTCGCCAGCCTCGCGATCATCCGTTTCGGATCGCGCCCCACGCTGATCCTGATGGCGATCACCGGCGCGGGCGTCTGTGCATTGCTGGCGCTTCTCCCCATCGACGGCGGGCGTAACGAGCCGGCGGTGCTGGCCGCGCTCGGCGCGCTCGGCCTGTTCGCCAGCGCCGCGCAATCGGCCATGTTCGCGGTCGGCGCCCACGCCTTCCCCACGGCCGTGCGCGCCCGTGGCCTTGGCCTGATGGGGGCCGCCGGCCGCGCTGGCGCGATCGTCAGTGCCGTGTCCGGCGCCACCTTGATCGGCGGCGGGAATATGGGCTTTTTCGGCGTCTTGGCTGCCCTTATGCTGGTCAACGCCCTTGGTTTCATCGCCGTGCGGGGCCATGTCCCCCGCCTCGGCCGGCAGGATGCACGCGCATGAGCGACTATGACTATATCGTGATCGGCTCCGGCTCGGCGGGCAGCCTGATGGCCAATCGCCTGTCCGCCGACCCGGCCAACCGCGTCGCCCTGATCGAAGCCGGCCCTTCCGACCGCAATTGGCCGGTCAACATCAAGACCGCCATGCCGGTCGGCAACATCTTCCTGCTGCCGCACGAAAAATATAATTGGAAACAGTCGCTCGCCGGCAACGACGCCGTCAATAATCGCCAGATCAACTTTCCGCGCGGCAAATTGTTCGGCGGATGCAGCGCCATCAACGGCGGCGTCTATATTCGCGGGCAAAAGGCGGATTATGATGGCTGGGCCGATGCCGGCAACGCCGGCTGGTCCCATGACGACGTCCTTCCCGCGTTCAAGGCAGTCGAAAATTACCATGGCCCCGACCAGCCCTGGCACGGCAAGGGCGGCGAACTGGACGTGGAAAAGCCCAAAAGCTGGAACCCCATCGCCACCGCCATCGTGGACGCCGCCGCGCAGGCCGGCCATCATCGCAACGCAGACTTTGCAGGGGAACGGCAGGACGGCTTCGGCCGCTACGACCTCAACCAGCGCAACGGCACCCGCCTGTCCAGCGCCCGCGCCTTCCTCCACCCCGCGCTGCGGCGCGAGAATCTAACCGTTCTCGACGAGACCATGGTCCGCCGCATCCTTTTCGATCGCGGCCGCGCCAGCGGCATCGAGGTCGAGAAGGACGGCGCACGCCGCATCCTCACCGCTCGCTGCGAAATTATCCTGTGCGCCGGCGCGACGAATTCGCCGCAATTGCTGATGCTCTCGGGCATCGGGCCGCAGGATCATCTGCGCGACATGGGCATCGACCTGGTCCATCACCTGCCCGGCGTCGGCCAGCATTTGCAGGACCATCCGACCGTCCATGTCGCGATGGAAAATCCGTCGGGGGAATCCTACGCCATCTCGCCCAAGGCGCTGCCGCGCATCCTCGCCAGCCCGTTCCGCTACCTCTTCAATCGCACCGGCATGCTCGCCTCCAACGTCGCCGAATGCGGCGGCTTCCTCTGCACCGACGGCAGCGGTCGGCCGGATATCCAGATCACCTTCCTGGTCGGATTGAAGATCGACGCCCGCTCGGTCCCGCGCCGCCACGGCTATATGGCGCTGATCCAGCTGCTCCGCCCCAAAAGCGCCGGCTCGGTCCGCCTCACCAGCAACCGGCCGGAGGACAAGCCGGTCATCAACCCCAATTTTTTCGCCGACCCCTATGACATGAAGACGTTGATCGCCGGCTTCCGCGAAGCCCGCCGCATCTTCGCCCAGCCCGCGCTGGCCGCCATGACCGGTGACGAAATAGAACCCGGCGCCCAGCATCAGAGCGATGCCGAAATCGACGCGGCCCTGCGCAGGATCGTCAACACCGCCTACCATCCGACCGGCACAGCCAAGATGGGGCCGGACAGCGACCCCATGGCCGTGGTCGACAACCGCCTGCGCGTGCGCGGCGTTGCCGGCCTGCGCGTGGTCGACGCGTCAGTCATGCCAGAGATCATCAGCGGCAACACCAGCGCGCCCACGATGATGATCGCCGAACGCGCCGCCCGCTTCATCCTCGAAGACGCCCTTCGATCCAATATCGCCGCCTGATCCCGGCCCGGAGAGACTTATGACCATCACCACCATCCCGCCTCGCCCTGCCCTGCTCGACCGACCCGAACAGGATATGCTGATCGGCGGTCAGCGCGTGCCGGCCTTGTCGGGCAAGCGGTTCGAAACTCGCAACCCCGCTACCGGCGAATTGCTCGCGCTGGTGGCGCAGGGCGGCGCGGAAGATGTCGATCGCGCGGTCAAGGCCGCTCGCGCTGCGCTCACTGGTCCATGGAGCCGCATGAAGGGCGCGGAACGGCAACGCATCATGCTGCGCCTCGCCGATCTGGTGGAGGCCCATTATGAAGAACTGGCGATGCTCGACACGCTGGACCTGGGCGCGCCCTATGGCCGCACCATTCTTGGCAAGGCGCGCGCGGGGAGCCTGCTACGCTATTATGCGGGTCAGGCGACGCTGATCGCCGGCGAAACGCTGGATAACAGCGCGCCCGGCGATGTCCTGTCCCATACGCTGAAGGAACCGATCGGCGTCG
This sequence comes from Sphingobium limneticum, assembly GCF_008710165.1. Taxonomy (NCBI): domain Bacteria; kingdom Pseudomonadati; phylum Pseudomonadota; class Alphaproteobacteria; order Sphingomonadales; family Sphingobiaceae; genus Sphingobium; species Sphingobium limneticum. The sequence continues at coordinate 203,529 of NZ_VYQA01000009.1, forward strand.
TCGCGGCGATCAACCCGTGGAACGGTCCGATCGGCATGTCCGTGTGGAAGGCCGGCCCGGTCCTAGCCAGCGGATGCACCCTCGTCATGAAGCCGGCCGAACAGACCCCGCTGTCCGCCCTGCGCTTTGGCGAATTGTGCCTGGAGGCCGGCGTGCCCGAGGGCGTCATCAACATCCTGACCGGCATGGGCGACGCCGGTGCGGCGCTCTCCAGCCATCCCGGCGTGGACAAGATCGCCTTCACCGGATCAACGGGCGTGGGCGAAAAGATCCTGCACGCCGCCGCCGCCTCCATGAAGCGGGTCACGGTCGAGCTGGGCGGCAAGTCCCCCAATATCGTCTTTGCCGACGCGGATCTGGACAAGGCGGTGCCCGCCGCTGCCATGGCCGTCTTCGCCAATTCAGGCCAGATCTGTTCGGCCGGCACTCGCCTCTTCGTCCAGTCCTCGATCCGGGCCGAGTTCATGGAACGGCTCGCCGCCTTCACGAAAACGATCAAGGTCGGCGATCCGCTGAACCCGGAAACCCAGATCGGCCCGGTCGTCTCCGCGCTTCAGATGGACAAGATATTGGGCTTCATGGACAGCGCCGTGGCGGAAGGCGCCAGTGCGCTGGCCGGCGGCGGCCGCCTGTCGGGCACCGGCTATGACGACGGCTATTTCCTGGCGCCCACCATCTTCGACAATGTCACCGACGACATGACGATCGCGCGGGAGGAGATTTTCGGCCCGGTCCTGTCCGCCTTCTCTTTCGAGACGATCGAGGAAGTGCTGGAGCGCGCGAACGCCACCCGCTTTGGCCTGGGCAGCGGCGTGTGGACCCGCGATCTCGCCACTGCGCACCGCATGGCGCGGGGGATCAGAGCCGGATCGGTCTGGGTCAATTGCTACCAGATGCTCGACCCCGGCGTCCCCTTCGGCGGCTATGGCATGAGCGGTTTCGGCCGGGAGTCCGGACCGCACCATATCGAGGACTATCTGGAAACCAAGGCGGTGTGGATCAAGCTGGACTGAAGAAGAGCGGGCGCATTTTTGAAACGGCGGCGGTGGAGTTGCTCCGGCCCGCGCCGTTTCAAATCTGGGCGCCCCTTTTTGGGAAGGGTAAAATCCTTATTCGGCCATTCCCGATTTCGTCTCCATTGCAAACTCCAGCGCGATGGCAGCGTCGAGTATGTTGAGTGCCCCCACTCTTGACGCCACTTTCTCAGCCAGAGCCGCTTCGACCGCCCAGGCCTTGGCCGCCGCCAGCGCGATTTTCCGGCGGTTTTCCAAAGGTTCGCTCAGGGCCTTTCCCCTGTGCAGGGCTTCCTGCTCGCGACAATGCGCCACTGAAATTCTCATGTGCCTTGCTCCTTCCCTACCGCTTCATATGTTCCAGTCCCGGCACGACGCCGCCCTTTTCCGATGGCTTGGATGCGTTGCTCTTGGGCTTTTCCGCCTTGGGCTTGCGAATTTCGCGGTTCGATTTTTTCTGTGACTTGGCCATGCTATTGTCCTTTCAGGACCGGATGAGGGGAAGGCGAAGGGCAGATCTTCAGGCAGCCACGACTTCCCGCACGGCAGTATGAAGCGGGATCGGCGGCACATATGCTTTCGCCCGATAGATATTCGCTGCGGGGGATCGCAGATGATTTTCCAGCAAAGTCAGAATGTCCGGATCTTCCTCGGCATCGAATTTACGCGCGAAAAGATCGTCGCTGCGTTGCAGCTGATCCAGATCGGCCCCTTCATAATTGCGCGGGCGCAACTTGATGTCGCCATCGGGCACCCAGTCGATCATGCGCAAATCGTCGTTCATGACGCTGCTCTGATCGCAACTGTTCATCATGACCGTCTGGAAAAAGGCTTCGTCGGCGATAAAGCTGTTACGATAGAATGCCTTGAACCGATCGGCCTGCGGATCATGACAGACAAATTCGCAAAAGCTGCGGGTCACGGCTTTCCATTGCGTGCCGATAAACGGCGTATCGCCCGGCAGATAGGGCCGCGCCACACCCGTCGCCGTCATCACGCCATCCTCCTCCGTGAAGATATGGCTGATCCTGTTCAGCGTGTCGGGGCGTTCCTTGCGCTGGTCCAGCGCGCGAATAAATTGCTTGCCGGGATGGGCGGCAAAAAACTGGCGGATGTAATTCTGACTCTTGAGCGGAAAATCCTGCCCGGACAGATTGATATAATGGGTCCAGGACGCATCCATGGAAAGAAGCCGGGCCATGCCGCGCAGTTCGGCGTCGACCAGGCTATATCCACCCCATAGCGCGTTTTTCGGTTCCAGAAGTTCCACCCCCTGGAACGGTTCCAGAAAAGTCGCGATGTCCTTTTCCAGATCTTCGCCCGAACTTTTGTCCACATGGACGACATATTGATTGCCAGGAAGGTAGATCGCCTTGAACAAGCGCTTAAACTGTTCTGGGTAACGATGGACGAGAAGAAAATATGCGATCATTGGGCACGCCTCATCGACTGCGCCATTCGCCGGCTGCCATATGCCCGGAAATGACGACAACTGCCTCCTGCCTCAGGAAAGCCAATCAAATGAATTTCTGATCGTGAAGAGGCAACGCCAGACAGAATTGCGTTTTTTTAAAAGCAAAGGCGCTTCATATATATGGCGACGCCGCATCGAAATTACAAGAATATCGCCCGCGTAGATATTATCATTTCGCTAGTCCGGCTTGAGAAGGATATTTGCAGGTTAATACCGGTATATCAGGGGTTACGAAATATTTTCTGATATTTTTCCATCTGTCATTTTTGAAATATTTATCGAATTGCCAAGACGCGCAAACCGTCACAGCCCTAGACCCATCCTTCACCGCGCAACCCAACGACTGCCGCTTCTTCCACGCGCCGCGTGGCCGCGTCCTTCACAAGGTCCAGAAATCGCCGCTGGATCGCGGTCGGGCGCCAGCTACGGCGCGTGGTGATGCCCACCAGGCGGCGGCTGGTTTCCAGCGGCGGGCCGATTTGGGTCAGCAATCCGCTGCGGATCTGCAACGCCACCTGATCGGGCGACAGCAAGGTCAGGAAATGCCCCTCGGTCAACAGCCGACCAATGATCATCACCGATCCGCACTCGATCGGCGTCGCCGGCTGCGGCTGGTCGGCGAAGAGTTGCTGCCATTGTTCGCGCAGCGGCGAATTGGCCGGCGCGACGATCCAGGGATAGGCCGCCAGTTGCGCCATGGTCGGCGTTGCAACCTGCGCCAGTGGATGGCCGCTACCCGCCGCAATCACCAGCCGGTCCTCCACCAGCGGCATCTGGTAAAGATCGGCAATCTCATAGGGGCGGAGCGCTCCGACGATCATGTCGATCACCCCGTCGCGCAGCGGCTCGACCAGTTCGCGCCAACTGCCCTCCAGCACCTTGAACGCCGCGCGCGGCTCCTCCCGCGTCAACCGGCCCATGGCAGCCGGTACCAGATAGGGCCGTGACAGCGGCAGCGCGCCGAAGGCGATCAACTCACTGCCGCTGCCGCTATCCAGACCCAGATCGGCGATCGCCGCCGATATTTCCGCCACCGCCAGCCGCGTACCGCGCGCCAGCCGCTTGCCCGCCGGGTTCAGCCACACCACCCGCCCGCGCCGCTCGACCAGCTTGCCGCCGATCATCTGCTCCAGATCGCCGACCGCGCGATGCACCGCCGTCTGCGACAGGCCGGTGCCCTGCGCAGCAGACGCGAAGCTGCCTGCCTCCGCCAGCGCCAGAAAGGCACGCAATTGCGTCATCGTCATCAACCGCTCGGGATGCAGGAAAACCGCAGACAGGCCCTTGGCCCCGACCGACAGATGCTCCAGCGCCGCCTGCGCGCGATCGATCACGATTTCGCCCATCGGCGTTGCAATCATGCCGCCCGACCGCCGCTCGAACAACGTATATCCGAACTGTCGCTCCAACTTCGCCAGACCCTGCGTCAGTGCAGGTTGCGACAGGCTGACCGCATCGGCGGCGGCCGTGATGCCGCCATGCTCCCGGATCGCGAGGAGCGCGCGCAGGTGCCGCAGGTTGAGATCGAACGGGTCGGTAGACATGGTGGCTGCATCCTAATCCCTCCCACCGGGAACGCCAGCCGGATCGAAATTTTAAATGGACTGACCATTTATCAAATGGTAGGACCATTATAGACAATAAAGCAATTCAGTTGTCCAACTCGTTGTCTCATTCATGAAGGAGGGGAAGCCCCGTGGATTTCGAACTGCCAGACGATATCAAGGAATTTTGCGACGTGACGCGCACCATCGTGCGCGACCTGTTGCCCCATGAAGTCGCATTTCAGGAAACAGGCGTCATCCCGCCGATCGTGCGCCAGACGCTCGTCGATAACGGCTATTTCGGCATGGCCCTGCCCGAAGCCTATGGCGGGCTTGGCCTCGGCGCCCTGGCACAGGCGGCGGTACAGATCGAACTCGCCCGCCTTCCGCCCCAATTCTGGACCGAACTGCGTCCGCTGATGGGACCGGGCGCGAAGAACATCATCTATCATGCCAGTGAGGAACAGCGCGCAGCCCTCCTCCCCGGCATGGCCACGGGCGAAATTCCGATCGCCTTTGCGCTGACCGAACCCAATAGCGGTTCCGATCCGGGTTCGATGCGCACCACCGCTGTCCGCAACGCCGACGGCTGGCGCATCAATGGCAGCAAGACCTTCATTTCCAACGGGAAGAAGGCCAAATATGTCATCGTCTACGCCTATACGGACAAGGCAGCGGGCGCCCGCAACGGCATCTCCGCTTTCCTGATGCCGGCCGACACCCCCGGCTTCTCCGTCACCGGGACGATCGAACTGATGGGCACCGCCTCGCCCGGCGTCTATGAACTTAGCTTCGACGAATGCCAGGTTCCGGCCGACGCGCTGCTGGGCGAAGAGGGCCAGGGTTTCCGTTACGCGCTCGAAGGCCTCAATGAAGGCCGGATCAATGTCGGCGCCACGGCGGTCGGCATGGGCGAATATGCGCTGGAACTGGCGATCGAGGAAGCGAAGGTGCGCCCGGCCTTTGGCGGCGTCATCTCCGAATTTCAGGCGATCCGCCACTATCTCGCCAATATGGCGACCGACATGCGCGCCGCCCGGCTGATGCTGCTCGACGCCGCCTGGCGCTATGATCAGGGTGACAAGAGCCGCGAACGCGCGTCCATGGCCAAGCTGTTCGCGACCGAAGCGGGCAGCCGCACAGTCGATACCGCCGTCCAGATTTTCGGCGGCAACGGCTATTGTCGCGGCTTTGCGGTGGAGCGCCTCTATCGCGACATCCGCATCACCCGGATCTACGAAGGCTCCTCGGAAATCCAGCGCAACACCATCGCACGCGAATTGCTGCGCTAAACGTTTCGGGAGGGGAAGCCATTCCCCTCCCACAATCGTCAGATCAATTGCCCGGCCGTCCGCAAGTCCGCGACCGCCTCCTCGGACAATCCCAGCTCTTCCCGCAGCAACGATGCGCCATGTTCGCCCAGCTGCGCCACCAGATCGCGCGGCTGCGCCCGCGACCCGCTCATGCGGAACGGTGGATTGGGCACGGCAAAAGGACCGGCGCCGTCATGGATCGTCGTCCAAGCCTCCCGTGCGGCGAGTTGCGGATCGTCCAGCACCGCCGCCATGTCCCGATAACATGCACATGGCACGCCATGCCGTGACAGGATCGCCTCCGCCTCGGCCGATGTCCGCTCGATCGTCCATTGCTCGGTCAGGCCCAGCAGCGTCGCCCAATTGGCATTGCGATCGGCGTTGGTGCGAAAACGCGGATCATCGCGCCATTCCGGATGCCCCACCGCATCGCTCAACTGCTCGAAATTGCGGGGGCTGGTCGGCGCCACCATGATGAAGCCGTCGCTCGTGCGCAGGGGCGAGTAGAGCGGCCGCCGCGCGCCACCAGGAAATTGCGCTTCCTGCGCCTCGAACACCAGCATGCCGACCATCGCCTCCAGCATCGACAGGTCGATATGCTGCCCCTGACCGGTCTTTTCCCGCTGATAGAGCGCCGCCTGGATCGCGCCGAAGGCATGGGTACCGCCCAGCACATCGGCAACGAAAACGCCACCGGTAGCCGGGCGATCGGCACCATCCTGATAATGGAGATTCACCATGTCGAAACCGCTGGCCGCGTGGATCACCGGCGCATAGGCGGGATGATGCGCCTTCGGCCCCTCCTGCCCATAGCCGGAGATCGAACAATAGATGAGGCGCGGATTGATCGCCGAGAGGGTCGCATAATCCAGCCCGAAACGCTGCATCACGCCAGGTCGGAAATTTTCCACAACCACGTCGAACCGCTCGACCAGATCCAGGATGAGCGCGCGAATGTCCGGAGATTTGAGGTTGCAGGCGATCGAGCGCTTGCCCGCGTTCAGATGACCGAAATAGGCGCTATGCCCATCGCGCACCGGCGGTCGCGCCCGTACCTGATCGCCTTCCAGCGATTCGATCTTCACCACGTCCGCGCCCAGATCGGACAGCATCCGCGTCGCGAACGGGCCTGCCATCACGCTGGTAAAATCCAGCACGCGCACGTCGGCCAGCGCATCGCCCCTGGTCGCTGCCTGTTGTTCAGCCATGCCTCATCCCCGATAGAACCAAAATGTTGAATGGTCCTACCTATTGCATGATAGAAATGAGCGGTCAATCTAGGCGGGGGCCTTGCCCCGCGCCTTCGCTGCCTTGGCCGGGATGTTTTGCGCCTTGAGCGTCTTGCGGACATGGCGATGCACCCGTTCCAGATGCTTGCGCATCTCCGCTGCGGCGGCATCGGCATCGCGCGCCCGCAAATGGCGGACCAGCTTGAAACGGGATTCGATCAACGTCTCCTGCAACGTCTCATAATCCGGCCCCTGCACGAATTCATGCAGGATGGCGGACAGCGAATCCACGAAGATGCCGAACATGCGATTCTTCGTCGCGCGCGCCAGTACGCGATAATAGGCCGCCGCACATTCGTAGCGCGCCTCTACATCGCTTTCCTGCCGCGTCCGCTCGGCAATCGCCTCCAGTTCGGCCAGATCGGCGTCGCTCGCCCGCTCGCAGGCCAGCCGGACGATGATATCCTGCGTCGCCAAACGCGCCTCGGTCAGTTCGTCCAGCGATATATTGCCCAGATGCACATAGTCCTGCATCGCCTGCACGATCCGGTCGGGTTCGGCCGACTGGATGAAAGACCCGCCCTTCACGCCCTTGACGTTACGGATGATCCCCGCGACCTCCAGACTGCGCAACGCTTCCCGCAGGGCGCTGCGGCTCACCTGAAACTCCGCCGCCAATTCGCGCTCCGCCGGCAGTTTGTCGCCGGTCTTCAACGTGCCCGCCGCCAATTGCGCGCGGATCTGCTCGCATATGACCTCGAAGGCACGTTGCGTCCTGATCGGCGCGAAGTTGGGGATGGCGGACGGCGTTTTCATGTCGGGCGAACCTATAAAGCGAAAATGCACGCTAACCTGCTGCATCGCATCGGGCAATGGTTCGACCAGCATGCTTGACACAGGCACATAAAATTATAATGGTCTGACCATTAAAGGAGGATGTTGAGATGAAGATCCTTGTGCCCGTGAAGCGGGTTATCGATTATAATGTGAAGCCGCGTGTGAAGGCGGACGGTACGGGCGTCGATCTGGCGAACGTGAAGATGAGCATGAACCCGTTCGACGAGATCGCGGTCGAGGAAGCCATCCGCCTGAAGGAAAAGGGCGTGGCGACCGAGGTCGTGGCGGTGTCGATCGGCGTCGCCAAGGCGCAGGATACGCTGCGCACGGCGCTCGCCATGGGCGCCGACCGGGCGATCCTGATCCAGACGGATGACGAGGTCGAACCGCTGGGCGTGGCCAAGCTGCTCGCCAAGGTGCAGGAAGAGGAGGCCGCTGGCCTCATCATCCTGGGCAAGCAGGCGATCGACGACGACAGCAACCAGACCGGCCAGATGCTCGCCGCGCTGCTGAACCTGCCGCAGGGTACGTTCGCCAGCAAGGTCGAGGTTGCCGATGGCAGCGTCAACGTGACCCGCGAAGTCGATGGCGGACTGGAAACGGTGAAGCTGAACACCCCGGCGATCATCACCACCGACCTGCGCTTGAACGAACCGCGCTATGCGTCGCTGCCCAACATCATGAAGGCCAAGGCCAAGCCT